>CAXGYE010000246.1:0-1507 GCA_964013865.1 uncultured Flavobacteriaceae bacterium | reverse complement strand
CTTCGGCATGTGGAAATTTGGGAACGGTGGAAAAACCAGAAAATTTAATTGATCAAAAGACTATGGAGAACATTCTTTATGACGTAGCAGTGATGGATGCGATGAGCACCTTTTCGAAATTAAACCCCGATTTTGAAGAAATTCTAGGTGCACCCTACCTCTACAAAAAATATAAGATTGACAGTCTTCAATTGGTTCAAAGTGAGGAGTATTACACCAAAAACCCCAGAATTTATCATCGAATTTATTCAAAAGTCCTGGCTCGTATGGGAAAGGATAAAGACAGTATCAATGATGTCATTAGTG
Source organism: uncultured Flavobacteriaceae bacterium (assembly GCA_964013865.1). Classification (GTDB taxonomy): domain Bacteria; phylum Bacteroidota; class Bacteroidia; order Flavobacteriales; family Flavobacteriaceae; genus MS024-2A. The sequence goes on along the minus strand of CAXGYE010000246.1, from coordinate 1,201 downwards.
AAGGTGGGAAGAAGGCTCAATAATGTTCTGTAATGTTGACAATAGCTTCATCGGTATCACTATAAGTAAAAGAAATTTGTTTCGAAATCTTTGTCCCGTCGTACCTCTGTTCTCCACACAAGGTATCTATTAATGACAGGCTCAAGTAATTCTTTTTTAGTCCCAAAATAGCGCTTGTTTTTTCCAGGATAAATAAGAAAATCAAAACCCCTTTCGAAAGCGGGAAAAACGGTTTTTTCTTTTTTAGTGCCGTGGCAATTTTATCCAAGAGTATTTTTTGTTTTATGTTTTCGGAAACCAAAATAAAACGCTCGTTTTTGATTTGAGACTCCATCAATAGCACTAAACTTTTTACAACATCTTCAAGGGACACCACACCTGTCTTGCCTGTCGGGTAGAAATGGAGTCCAGATGCTACTCTTTGGAAAATTGTGCCACTACTTCTACTCCAAAAATGCGCCCCTAAAATCACTCCAGGATTCACAATAATTACTTCCAATCCCTCTTGTGCACCTCTCCAAACCTCCAATTCTGCACCGTATTTGGAATAGGCATAGGCAGTATGATTTTCAGTACTGGACCAAAAGTGATTTTCATCGACTGTCTTCACTTCTTTTCCAGCCCCTAATGCTGCAATAGAACTGACATAACCCAACTTTTTGACCTTGTGTTTAAGACTAAGGTTTACAATGTTTGCCGTTCCCTCAATGTTCGTTTTAAATAGTTTTTCTTTGTGATATTGAGCCATAGAAACCTTTGCAGCGCAATGATAAACCTGTGTCACCCCTTCAAAAGCAAGGTCCAAGTTACGAAGGTCATTGAGGTGGGTTTTGACCCATTCCACACGATCAAAACATTCTGGATCTTCGGGGGCTAATTTTTGAAAAAGCGCTCGTATTTTTTCTAAATGCTCTTCCCTTCTGTAGGTGGCTCGTACGGACTGTTTTTTTTTAGCACATGCCAAAAGTAGATGTGCCCCAACCATACCGGTACCTCCCGTCACTAAAATCATACGGACGAAAGTACACTTTTTTGATTTTGATTTTTGGTTTCCCTCAGAGAAATCTATCTTTACAGCAAAAATAGATGCCGACAAACTTTGTACAGCAACTCCAATGGCGCGGGCTGCTTCACGATCTGATGCCCGATACTGAAAGTTTTTTATCCAATACCCCTACAAAAGGATATATAGGATTTGATC
>CAXGYE010000245.1:0-1638 GCA_964013865.1 uncultured Flavobacteriaceae bacterium | reverse complement strand
GGCTCGAGCCCCAAAACCTCGTAGGGAGATTCTCAAATCTTGAGCGTAATTGTTCGCATTTTGAGTAAATAAACCTGGAACAGCCACTAGATATTCCTGTAAGGAAAGCTGTTGGTAGATCTTCTGAAATTCATCCACCGATTGTACACTTAACGAAAATGGAAGTTGGTTCCGAGGGGTTTCTGTTTTTGGGGCTTGAAGGGCAACCTCACTTAAGGTAATCGTTGCCAAAGCACTTTGGTTTTGTGCCTGAACCCCAATGGTAAAAAAAACAATGCAAACCACAGAGACCCTCCTACAAAAATTTCCGTTCCAATACCCCTTCATAGCTCCTTATCTTTAAATTTGTACTAAGATAAACAATTATGTACTTGTCCGAAGCAGAAGAAATTATCGCTTATGTAGTTTGTATTGCCATCGTCATTGGATTTGGTGTGAGTACCTATATGGAAATCAAAAACACCCTTGCAGAGGAGAAACAAAAACAGGCTGAAAAAGAAGAAAACGAAACGAAAATCAAAACCTTGATCGAATATCTAAATACCAAAAAGAAATTGATAGACACCTTCGCGAAAGCCAAAAAAGCTTTAGAAGAAAAAAATAATAGAAAATAAACACTACATTTGTACCTACAACAGTTGTAAATTACTCGCTATGAAAAAAATATTCCACGGTGCCTCTACACGAGGAGAGGCCAACCATGGCTGGCTACATGCCAAGCATTCATTTAGTTTTGCAAATTATTTTAATCCGGAACGGATTCAGTTTGGAGCGCTTCGTGTCTTAAATGACGACACCGTTGCTCCGGGAATGGGGTTTGGCACACATCCTCATGACAATATGGAAATCATCACCATCCCTCTAGAAGGCGCATTGGAACACAAAGACAGTATGGACAACGTTGGAGTAATAGAAGCCGATGAAATTCAGGTGATGAGTGCCGGAACAGGAGTGTATCACAGTGAATACAATAGAAACAAAGACCAAGCCGTAAGCCTACTTCAAATCTGGGTTTTTCCTAATGAACAAAATGTAAAACCCCGCTACGATCAAAAAAACATCAAAGACCTGAAAAAGGTCAACGCCCTCTATCCAGTGGTTACCCCAGACCCAGAAGCGCCAGGGATGTGGATCCACCAAGACGCTTGGTTTCACATGGGTGATTTTGATACCACCACAGAGCTGGAATACGACCTCCACAAAAAAGGGAATGGGGTCTATGCCTTTCTGATTGAAGGAACCGCAGAAATAGCAGGAGAAAAACTTCAGAAAAGAGATGCCCTTGGGGTTTGGGATACTGATGGTTTTAGTCTAAAAGCGAATCCCCACAGTAGAATTTTATTGATAGAAGTTCCTAAAAATGATTAAAACAACCTCTCCTTCCGCTCGAGAACTCCTTTTGCACATAGAAAATAAAATTGCTCAGAGAAATTATATTGACAGTGTCCATAAAATTAAACTCATGACAACAAGGGATGTCATCCGTAAAGTTCTCGAAACAGAATTTTAACCGCTAAGAGTATCACGTTTCTTTCACGTTTTTAAGTTGCTTCCCCTAAAAAACTGAATTTTGATTTGAAAGTATCCCGTTTTCTTATCTTTACTGCTTCTTACATCAAACAATGGAATTAATTCCCA
>CAXGYE010000244.1:0-1642 GCA_964013865.1 uncultured Flavobacteriaceae bacterium | reverse complement strand
TTTTATTATATAAAATTTGTTATATCCAATGTACAGATAATTTTTTGTAATTTTAGTAAATGAGATGGTTTGGATTCCTCCTTTTTGCAATTGCTTTTTCTTCTTGTTCATCAAAAAACACTAGAATGCTTCACGTTCAGCAAATCAATGCCCCTCAACAACTCGATTTTGAATCCATTTCTACCGCTTTAGAAGTTGAAACAGCAAGCGTCCCAATCGACAAACTCAACTGGAAAGCTTTTACCTATCAGCCTGAGGTGTCCTTTAGGATTGGACATTCCGAAGAGATGCTCTACTTAAAATTTTATGTTTCTGAAGCCCACGTTTTGGCCCAACACAGTCAGCCCAATACCGCCACACACCGAGACAGTTGTGTGGAGTTTTTTATCGATCCCGATCAAAGTGGAGGCTACTATAATTTTGAGTTTAACTGTATTGGAACTACCCATCTGGCGTATGGTCCCAACCGTAAAAAACGAAGTTTTGTGGATCCCGATCAAATTTTAGATCAAGTCTTCACCGCTTCTACTTTAGGTACAACCCCTTTTGAGGAAAAATCAGGCGCTTTTCAATGGGAAATGGTAGTCGCACTGCCTGCGTCTTTGTTTGTCCATCATCCTGATTTGAACTTTAAAGCATTACAATCAAAAGCCAATTTTTACAAATGTGGAGACGATACAAGCCTGCCGCATTACTTGAGTTGGAATGAAATAAACAGCCCTAAACCCGACTTTCATCGCCCCGAATTTTTTGGATCCCTTTTATTTGAGTAATTTCATTAAAAACACTATTACTTTTGAATTCAAAAAAAATTATTTCGCTATGGACCGCTTTCGGGAAAACAATGGGTTTAGCCCTTGTTTTTTTGATCTTTCAGCAGTGTCAAAAGACCCCCGATAATAAGGGACCTTTATTCGTTCCCGAAGGATTTGAATCTAAAATTTTTATTGACTCCATAGCGGAAACCACCAGACATATTGCGGTTTCTCCAAATGGAAATGTCTATACCAAATTTAAAAGAACCTCGGAAGAAGGGGCCCTAGCTGCGCTGCAAGATTTAGACCGAGATGGTGTGGCTGAACGAATCGAAAAATTCGCAAAAGATCCATCCATCAAGGGAAGAGGCTACGCAACCGCCTCTCGAGTATATAAAGGCTATCTCTATTTCAGCAGTGAACTGGCTGTATACCGCTACAAATTAGACCCTGAAAATTTAGTCCCTAGCGGGCCTTTAGAAACCGTAGTCATTGACGATCATCCTCACGGTATGCATGAACACATTGGCAAACCAATCGCTTTTGATAACAATGGAAACTTGTACGTTCCTTTTGGTGCACCCTCTAACGCCTGTCAAAATCCCAAAAGAACGCCGCTCCAACCTGGAATGGATCCGTGTCCCCAACTCGAAAAACACGGAGGAATCTGGGTTTTTGATGCAGAAACTCTAAATCAAACACAAGAAGACGGAAGACGCTATGCCACTGGGATTCGAAGTATCGTTGGTATGGACTGGAATTCAGAGGATGAGAGCCTCTATGCGGTTGTTCACGGACGTGACGATTTGTATCGTTTGTGGCCCGACCGGTATTCTCCCTGGGACAGTGCGGTACTTCCCTCAGAAGAATTTTTAAAAATTGAAGAA
>CAXGYE010000243.1:0-1662 GCA_964013865.1 uncultured Flavobacteriaceae bacterium | reverse complement strand
CGGAAGATTTTCACACAGGAGACATCGCCGCCCTGTTTTTACAAGGGTTAAAGGTATTGAAAATAGAAACACTTTACGCCCTCATCGGGGGTTCCATAGGAGGTGGAATCGCTTGGGAAATGGCAGCTTTGGCTCCTGAAATAACGAAGTATTTAATCCCCATTGCGGCCGATTGGAAAGCCAATGATTGGATACTCGCTAATACTTTTTTGCAAAAAAGGATTTTACAAAATTCTAAGCAACCCCTAGAGGATGCGCGTATCCACGCTATGTTGACCTACCGCACCCCGCAGTCTTTTGATTTTCGTTTTGGAAGAACCAAAAACGAAGAACTTGGAATTTACAATATTGAAAGTTGGTTGCTCTATCACGGGGATAAACTAGCAAAACGTTTTCATTTGGATGCCTATGTGATGATGAATCATCTTTTGGCTTCGATCAATATTGAAAGAGAAGGACGCACTGCCCAGGAAATCATAAAAAGTATCACTGCAGAAATCCATTTAATTGCCATAGACAGCGATTTGTTTTTCACTCCTGTAGAAGATCAAAAAACAGTGAACTTTAGTAAAAAATTTAAACAAGATATTTTTTATCACGAATTGAGCTCGCCTCACGGACACGATGCCTTTTTGATTGAACATGAAGACGTAAGTCAAATTTTATCTCCTCTATTTAAACCCAAAAAATAAAAGCTTTATGAATGTTTCCTTAGAACGAATTAACGACGATTACCTTTTTGAAGTGACCAACGCCAATGGCATGAGTGTTCGATTGGACAACAAGTCCAAAACCACTGGAGAAGTGCAGGGAATAAGCCCTATGGAACTGCTCTTAATGGGAGTGGCAGGTTGTAGCAGTATTGATATTGTTGCCATTTTGAACAAGCAAAAAATCAATCCCAAAGTACTAAAAATGGAAGTCCACGGACACCGTCATGAAAATGAAGTGCCCGCTTTGTTCTATCAAATAGATATTGCTATTCATTTAGAGGGAGATTTTTCGCCAGAAAAAGCCAAACGTGCGGCTCAGCTGTCATTTGACAAGTACTGTTCTGTATCAAAAACCTTAGAACCCACCGCCAAAATCAATCATAAAATAATTCTAAACGGAATCGAAATATGATCCCCAAATTTGAAACCCAAGCCATTCGGACTCAAACGGAACAAACCCAGTTTCAAGAGCACTCGAGTCCGTTGTATTTAACCTCAAGTTTTGTTTTTGAAGACGCAGAGGAAATGCGGGCTTCTTTTGCAGAAGAAAAAGAGCGGAATATTTACAGTCGTTTTTCCAATCCAAACACTTCAGAATTTATTCAGAAAGTAGGTCAAATGGAAGGCGCAGAAGACGGTGTTGCCTTTGCTAGTGGCATGGGTGCGGTATTTGGAACTTTTGCCACATTTTTAAATGCAGGAGATCACCTCATTTCAGCACGTGCCGTTTTTGGTTCTACCCACAGTTTGTTTACCAAGTATTTTCCTAAATGGAACATCGAGACGAGTTATTTTGCAGTAGATCAGTTGGATGCTGTAGAAGATTTGATTCAAGAAAACACGCGATGTATCTATGTAGAATCTCCAACTAATCCGGGAGTAGATATTTTGGATTTGGAGACTCGAGTATTGCTCAGCGAGGGGTTAACACCAAAAGGAAAGCCTGCGG
>CAXGYE010000242.1:0-1675 GCA_964013865.1 uncultured Flavobacteriaceae bacterium | reverse complement strand
TAGATATTTTAGACAAACTCGAACACCGTGGGGCCGTTAGTGCCGACGGTAAAACAGGTGACGGTGCTGGAATATTGATTGAAATTCCACACGATTTTTTAGTTACTCAGTGTAATTTTAAACTTCCTGAATTGCATCAATACGCTGTAGGAATGGTTTTTTTACCCAAAAAAGAAAATCAACGTTCCTATTGTATTGGAGTACTGGAAAACGAAATTCAAAAACAAGGGCTTGAAGTGTTAGGCTGGCGTAAAGTCCCTGTAAATCCAGATGTTGTAGGTGCTATTGCGGCTCAAACGGAACCTCATATCATGCAAGTTTTTGTGGGTAAGGGATCGGACACACTTTCCGATCACCAGTTCAACATTAAGCTATTTATTGCTCGCAAAATTGCTGAGCACACCATCTTCTCTTCAAAACTTTCAGAAGCAAGCTATTTCTATCTTCCCAGCCTTTCCACCCATACCCTGATCTACAAAGGACTCTTGATTCCTGAGGACATCAAAGGGTATTATCAAGATTTAAAAGACCCTGCTGTGGTCACTCGTTTGGCTTTGGTACACCAGCGCTTTTCCACCAATACCTTTCCCACATGGGATTTGGCACAACCCTTTCGATATATGTGTCACAATGGGGAGATCAATACCTTCCGAGGAAACCTCAGTAGAATGGAAGCACGTGAAGAGCTTCTTGAAAATGACTTATTTGGTCCTGAAATAAAAAAGATTTTACCCATTATCCTCTCTGGCAAATCCGACTCCGCTTCGATGGATATGGTTGTTGAAATCCTTTTAGCCACGGGTAGATCACTTCCTGAAGTTATGATGATGCTCGTCCCAGAAGCTTGGGAAAAACACGCATCCATGGACGAAGGCAAAAAGGCATTTTACCAATACAACGCTTGTATCATGGAGCCCTGGGATGGACCCGCTTCCATACCCTTTACGGATGGAAAATACATCGGAGCGCTCTTAGACCGAAACGGTTTGCGACCCTCAAGGTATTCCGTCACCAAAGACGGCTATGTCGTCATGTCCTCTGAAACAGGAGTATTGGATATACTGCCTGAAAATATCGAAAAACACGGACGTCTGGAACCCGGAAAAATGTTTTTAGTCGATATGGATGAAGGACGCATTATAGAAGACGAGGAAATTAAGAAAGAAATCACAACCAAACGACCCTATAAAAAGTGGCTTGACAAAAACCTCCTCCCTCTTAAAAACATTCCTTACACAGGAAATAAAACCCCAGTAGAGGAGGAAGACTTTGAAACGCGGATGCGTATTTTTGGATATACTCAAGAAGACCTAAAAACCATTATTACTCCGATGAGTGTAGAGGGCAAAGAAGCCATCGGCTCTATGGGTACAGATACCCCTCTGGCCGTTTTGTCCGACCGCCCCCAACTGCTGTACAACTATTTCAAACAACTTTTTGCACAAGTTACCAACCCCCCTCTCGACGGAATTCGAGAAGAAATTGTAACCGATACTAGTTTGAGTATCGGAAGTGATTACAACCTATTCGACATCACCGCAGACCATGCCAAAAAATTGAGCATACAAAATCCCGTTATCTCAAACGAAGATTTAGATAAAATTAAGTTTATTGAAAATGATGATTTTAAATCTGCTACAGTTTCGACATTGTACGAAACACAAAGTGGTTTAAA
>CAXGYE010000241.1:0-1695 GCA_964013865.1 uncultured Flavobacteriaceae bacterium | reverse complement strand
TTCGTATCTTAATATTTTAAACAGAAAATCAATTGCATTTAAACTTGTCCGATAGGGATATAAGAACAGAAAAAGCAGCTCAGCTTTTAGAAACTCATTACGGAATTAAAGGAAAATTACTTCCACTTCTAGGTGAAATTGATTTTAATTTCAAAGTCACCACTGTGGATAAAAAGCGGTATGTTTTTAAAATTGCACCTAAAGATGTTGATTTTGGTTATTTGGATTTTCAGCAAAAAATTCTTTTGCATCTCAAAGGGCAAGGTGCACCTCAGGTTATACCGGACCTCCATCAAAATCCCACTGCAGTTTTTTATGACGACCAAGGTGAAAAACGATCGATGCGTTTGTTGTCATGGATTTCAGGACGAGTTTGGAGTCAGGTCAACCCTTATACTAAAACCTTGCGCTATCGTCTTGGGGTCTCCTGTGGGAATTTAACCCAGCGGTTGCAGTCTTTTGACCATCCCTATGCCCACCGATACTTTGAATGGGATTTAGCCCAAGGGGAATGGGTAGAAGAGCATTTGAGTCTTTTTAATAAAAAACAAAAAGCTACCGTACAGTTTTTTATTGATTCCTTCAAGGACATTCAAAAAACGTATCAAACCCTGAGAAAAAGTGTAGTGCACAACGACGCAAATGACAACAACATCATTGTCTCCGAGGATGTAATCAGTCCAAGTATCTGTTCACTTATAGATTACGGAGACGCCATTCACACCCAGACCCTAAACGATCTTGCTATTTGTTGTGCATACGCCATTATGGACGTTCCCGATCCGCTAGAGGCAGCACTTCCGTTGGTAAAAGGATATCACGATTCTTTTCCACTTGAAGAAAACGAACTTGCTGTTTTATATACACTTATTGGAATGCGCCTTGTAGTGTCTGTTACCAAATCTGCAATCAATAAAATAGAGAACCCCACAAATGAATATTTGGGGATTAGCGAAAAACCAGCATGGGAGCTTCTTCAAAAGTGGGTTACTATTACTGTAGACTTTGCACATTTTCGATTTCGAGAAGCCTGTGGACTAGAGCCCCATCCCCACTATTCTGATTTTGTAGCCTGGGCAAAACAGGAAGATGTTTCGTTGCAAGCACTCTTCCCAACTTTAGAAAGAACCTCTGTATTTCCATTAGATTTAAGTGTTTCTAGTTCTTGGGTGGGTAGAGAAGAAACCTTTAATGACTTGGACCACTTTCAATTTAAATTGAATCAAATCCAAAAAACAAATTCTGATAAACTCATAGCCGGGGGATATTTAGAACCTCGGTCACTTTACACCTCTTCAGCCTATGACAAATACGGAAACGAAGGACTGGAAAAAAGATGCATTCACCTAGGGGTTGATTTTTGGGTTCCCGCTACCACACCTGTCCATGCCTTGTATGAAGGGGAAGTAGTTATGGCGGTCAATGACGAGGGCGATAAAGCATATGGGGGAATGCTTGTGCTGCGGCACGATGTAAAAGACATTACATTTTATTCGCTTTATGGTCATTTATCAAAAAAAAGTATAGCAGAAGTTAACATCGGTAAAAAAATAAGCAAGGGAGCTTGTCTAGGATGGATCGGAAAAGTTACAGAAAACGGCAATTGGGCACCCCATTTACATTTTCAAATCACACTTTCGCTTTTAAATTATCAAAACGATTTTCCAGGAGTCACCTATCACAAACAAATCCAGA
>CAXGYE010000240.1:0-1699 GCA_964013865.1 uncultured Flavobacteriaceae bacterium | reverse complement strand
AGAGGCTATCCCCTCGGATGATTTTGTTGTCGTAATACAGGGTTGCATTTTTTTTAAAAACCCCTTTTTCACGATCCAAATCGTAAAAGCCCCGTTCACATTCTATGGTGTAGGTTTCTCCTTCTATTTTAGAATTTCCGAATAAGTAGGCCTGATTGAGTTCGGTATAATAATCCAATTGGTCAGAATTTATTTGATATTCTGGGTTGTCAATCTTCACATTGGAGGTAAAGCGGTATTTTTTTTGGTCCATATAATACCTGCCTAGATTGCTGGTTAGAGTGCTAGCACTATCAACAATTACACCTTTGGTGTTGTAAAAAGCTTCGTTTCGTATTCGATCTAGGTTTAATTTTTGAGTCGTTAAAGCCATGTCTGGACGTTTTAAAAACACATCTCCATCTGCAAGTGCAATTTGTGTTTTCCCGTCGTATTCAATGGTCTTACAGGTCATTTTTAAGCTGTCTCCTTGCGTAAAAATCACATTCCCTACCGCTTTAAAATAATTGTCTTTGGAATAGAAATAGGCGAGGTCCGACTCTATAAGGGCTCCTTCATGAAAAAGCAAAACCCTTGTTTCCTCATTTTTAAAAAGTATGTTAGCTCCTGGAAATGCTTCTTGATCTTGTGTGGATCCCCCTGCTTTGCGGATTTCTATGATTTTAGGCTCTTGTGCTACAGTAAAAAACGCCGCAAATGAAGCAATAAAAAATGCTGAAATACGAAACGACAGTTGCATAAGTAAAGTCTTATCTAAAGAGGGTTTGTTTTCTGTCTGGACCTACAGAAACAATCTTGATGGGTGTTTCCAAGGCACTTTCTAAATAACTGATGTAGTTTTTGAAATTTTCTGGAAAATTATTACGATCCGTCATTTGGGTAAGATCTTCTTCCCATCCTGGGAGTTCTTCGTACAACGGTTTAATATTCTCAGTGGCGATGTCATAAGGTAAGTAATCCATAATCCCCTGATCTGTTTGATACGCGGTACAGGCTTTAATAGTAGTAAAGCCAGAGAGGACATCTCCTTTCATCATCATAAGTTGGGTAACTCCGTTGATCTGAATACAATATTTTAAAGCGACTAAATCAATCCATCCACAACGTCTAGCTCTTCCTGTAGTAGCACCAAATTCATTTCCAACCTTGGCCATTTTTGCCCCGTCTTCATCGAAAAGTTCTGTTGGAAAAGGACCGCTTCCAACACGGGTTGCGTAAGCTTTGAAAATTCCAAAAACGTCTTTGATTTGATTGGGAGCCACTCCCAGGCCCGTACAGGCTCCGGCTGCCGTAGTGGTAGAGGAGGTAACGTATGGATAGGTTCCAAAATCAATATCTAAAAGCGACCCTTGCGCCCCTTCAGCTAAAATTTTCTTTCCCGATTTTTGCGCTTCAATTAGATATTGTTCACTATCTACCAATTTAAATTTTCTCAAGGATTCAACACTGCTAAAAAAGTTCGCTTCGAGGTCTTTTAAATCGTATTCTATTTCGACATTATAACTGTGCAGCATATCGAGATGCTTTTGTGTCAGCCTCCGGTATTTGTCTTCCCAGTTGGGAGCGAGGATGTCACCCACTCGGATTCCATTTCTTCCTGTTTTATCCATGTAGGTAGGCCCAATTCCTTTAAGAGTAGACCCAATTTTAGCTTTCCCTTTTGCAGCTTCCGATGCGGCATCTAAAAGTCGGTGGGTGG
>CAXGYE010000239.1:0-1719 GCA_964013865.1 uncultured Flavobacteriaceae bacterium | reverse complement strand
GATCATAGACAATGCCAACATCCAAGCGGGAGATGTCATTATCGGATTGTCTTCATCAGGACAAGCAACTTATGAAAAAGAATACAATGGAGGTATGGGTAGCAATGGACTTACCTCTGCACGCCACGATGTATTTTCTAAGGCTTTAGCAAAAAAATACCCCGAGAGTTTTGATCCAGAAGTTCCTAGCGATTTAATCTATTCGGGTTCTCGTTCGCTAACGGAACTATTGGAAGGGGTGTCTTTAGATATCGGAAAATTAGTGCTTTCTCCAACGCGCACCTACGCACCGATCATTCAACAAATTTTTAAAGAAATAGGAAGAGCTCAGATTCATGGGATGGTTCATTGTAGTGGAGGTGCACAGACTAAGATCTTGCATTTTATAGACCAATTGCACATCATTAAAGACAATCTTTTTGAAGTACCGCCCTTGTTTGATCTAATCCAAAAAGAATCGGGTACTGCTCCTAGAGAAATGTACCAAGTGTTTAATATGGGACACCGTATGGAGCTCTATGTGAACCCTGCAGTAGCTGAACAAATAATAAACATATCCCATACGTTTAATGTAGAGGCTCAAGTGGTGGGTCGGGTAGAAGCTGCTTCAGAAAAAAAGCTCACCTTAGAATCCAGTTACGGAATTTTTACCTACCCTTAACAGTATAAAAAATTTTAATGTATCAAAAAATAACAGTTCTCTTTTTACTTCTACTCTCTTTAAACGTTCAGGGTCAAGAAGAGGATTTGTTTCGTTCGATAAAAGCAGAGACCCAAATCGATGAGTCTCTTTTACCCGACAGGATGGTTTTTACGCAAAGCCTCCTCTGGGGTGAGCGCGGTTTGATGCGGAAAACTGGTTGGTCTCCACTTACTATCGAACAGCGAGAGAAAGAATTAAAAATTCGTCGGAAAATGTTAAAACTCCATCAACTCATCGGTTATGTTACACTAGCCGGGATGGTAACTCAGGGAATATTGGGGACCAAATTGTACGAAGGAAGATCTAGGTATTACGATACGCACAAAACGATTGGAAACTTGACTTCCATCAGTTATTTTACGGGTGCAGGCTTGTCTCTTTTTGCACCTCCTCCTTTAACCAATAAAAAACAAAAAGGGTTGAGTTCGATCAAGGCGCACAAGTACTTGGCTACCCTTCACTTTTCTGCCATGGTCGCAACCAATGTTTTGGCAGAAAAAAACAGACGACTTCACCGTGCAGCTGCTTTCACAGCCTTTGGGACCTATGCTACCGCTATTCTAGTTTTTAAATTTTAATTATGCTTGTAAAACGATTTTTTATCCTCCTCTCTCTTGTGGTTTCTACTTCTTTTGGGCAAAACACCCAATGGAAAATTGACTCGGAAGCTTCTTCAATTCGCTACAAAGGAGACCACTTGCTTCACGCTTGGGAAGGGGTAAATGATAAAGTTTATGGACTGGCGGTTCCTAGCAAGGAAGAAGGAATTGAAAAACTCGCTATTTTGGTTTATGTTCGAGATTTTGACAGTAAAAATTCTGGGAGAGATGCTCACTCGCTCGAAGTTTTGGAAGCTTTACAGTTTCCTGAAGTTAAATTCTATTCAGAATCCATTGAAATAGAAGGCCAAAAACTTCGGATGAACGGGAGTTTTGATTTTCACGGAGCAAAAATCGATAAATCGATTCTAGCGGATTTGGAACAACAAGATTCCCAATGGAAAATTTCCGGGAGTT
>CAXGYE010000238.1:0-1807 GCA_964013865.1 uncultured Flavobacteriaceae bacterium | reverse complement strand
AAAAATTGTTTTTTTGGCTTGGGAACCAACACTTCACTGGGTCCGTAGCTTTGCAACAACTGCTCGATTTGTTCTACATTTCCCTCCGCTACCCAAAAGTCGCCTGTAGAAATATCCAAAAAAGAAATTCCCCAATGTTTTTCAAAAAATACAGCAGCGAGATAGTTGTTTTTCTTTTGGTCCAAAACATCATCGTGGAGCGATACTCCGGGGGTGATCAACTCGGTAACTCCTCGTTTTACGATTTTTTTTGTCAACTTGGGATCTTCCAATTGATCGCAAATTGCCACCCGACAGCCTGCCTTTACTAGTTTGGGCAAATAGGTGTTAATCGAATGATGCGGAAACCCAGCCAATTCGGTTTCACTTGTACTCCCAGCGCCACGTTTGGTCAGGATAATACCCAAGATTCCTGCAGCCTTTACCGCATCTTGACCAAAGGTTTCGTAAAAATCCCCTACCCGAAACAGCAAGAGCGCATCAGGGTATTTCGCCTTGATGCGGTTGTATTGTTTCATTAGAGGTGTCTCCTTAGCGGCTTTGGGCACGAAAATTGGTTTTTACGAATGTATTTAAAATTTGAAGGTTTCCCCAAAAACAAAGATGCAAATCCCTTCATAAAAATCAGACTGTGTATTTTTGTTTTTTCTAACAAGTTATGCGCAAACTCAAAAACGAAGAATTGATCCGAAAATCGGTGGCGGAATTTAAAGCGGCTGAGAAACTGCCCTTGACATTAATCTTGGATAATATCCGAAGTTTAAATAATATCGGTTCGGTTTTCCGAACTTCAGATGCGTTTTTAGTAAAAAAAATATACCTCTGTGGTATTACCGCTTGTCCGCCACATAAGGACATTCATAAAACAGCCTTAGGGGCTACAGAAAATGTCCTTTGGGAATATGCTGAATCTGCACTTGATGTTGTGAAAAAATTACAAAAGGGGGGAACCTCGGTATGGGCGATCGAACAAACAGAAGCCGCAACGCCCCTTGACCAATTTCAACCCAACCCAAATCAAGCCCATGCGTTTGTATTGGGCAATGAAGTTCACGGAGTCACGCAAGAAGTGGTCACCGCTTGTGGGCAAGCGCTTGAAATTCCGCAATTCGGAACGAAACACTCTTTAAACATCAGTGTGGCCACTGGAATTATTATCTGGGATTTTTTTACGAAAAGGAAGCTCTAAATATCGCTCTTAATATTTTTTGAAAAGCGTATTCGTCTTTTTCAAAATCTATCCGATCCACATCGATTTCTAGAACGGGGAAAGGAAGGTTACTTCTCAATAATCCGCGATATCCCGCTTCGATCTGTTCTAGGTAGGACTCTTGAATACCTTGCTCAAAAGAGCGTCCTCTGGCCTGGATTTGCTTTTTTAAATGAGCTACCGATGCCTTTAAAAAGAGCAATAAACTCGGCTTTTTTTTCTGTTCAATTTCTAAATCAAACTTTTCTCTATACGTCTCAAACTCCTCTGAACTCAAATTTTCTGCTGCAAAGACCAAACATTTATGCAAACAAAAATCTGCAATTACCGCCTCGGGTTCTTTTTCCCAAAAAAGTGTGTCTTTTTCCAACCGATCGTTCAAAAAATAGGTCTCTACTTGCAAGGCGTGGGCCTCTGGATTTTGATAAAAATCTTCCAAATGTGGATTTTCAGTAAACGCTTCTGTATGTAATACAACCTGATAGTGCTTTGCAATCAGACTAGCTAAAGTTGTCTTACCGACACCAATATTCCCCTCGATCGCGATATAAGGAAATACTTTAAGAATGGGGGGAAGACCCAAATTGTATTTCAGAG
>CAXGYE010000237.1:0-1817 GCA_964013865.1 uncultured Flavobacteriaceae bacterium | reverse complement strand
TTCTAAAATTCAGATATCCTGTTTCGACCAAACAGCGCATCGCTGCATCGACCATAGGAACTCCAGTTCTTCCTTTTTCCCAAGCATCAATATAAGCGGTATTCACAGGCTTTAACAAGCGGTGGTAGCCCTTATTGACACTATGGTATTCCATACTGCACTCCATTTCAAATTTTTGAATAAAATGGGACTGCCAGCGCAAGCGCGACTCAAATGCCTTAATCCCAAAACCTTTTTTACCTCGTGCTTTTTCTTGCTCCGTTCGCTGGAGTACTTGTCGCATCGAAAGGTTCCCGTAGGCAATGTAGGGAGAAAGCCTGCTACAACTCTTGCGGGCTAAGTCAGGTTTTGAAATGTGTTTTTGATAATTGTGATGTCGTTCCTCAAAAAAAGAATCCAAATAACGGTAAGCATATGTAGTCCCTCCCGGTTGGATTTTTGAGTTGGGAGTCGTCTTTAGATTTACTAGTTTGAACACAGTTTTTATTTTTTTTAGCTCATGGGACGTAACAAACTTCCGCTCCTTCTTGGGGAAGGGTTTTAAAGTTTTTTGCATAAATGCTTCCCACTCTTTCGTCCAGTTTTTTCTGTCCTTTAGTCCTCTAAATACTCCTTGTTGACGATACTCTTGCCACTTGATATTGTTTATAGTAGTCCATTTTTTGAGCTGTAAATCTCTTTGATAGGTAAGCCCTATTCCTGTCTCGTAATGGGAATAGAGCGCTTGAATTTGAAAGTGTTCTTGAAGATTTTCCAAGTTAGGAATGACCTCGCCTTGTACGCATAACACTTCTGTATTGAAAAGAACTAAGCGACGATTCATATCCGCAATTGATTCCTTGATAAAATCCAGGTGACGAGAGCTAAAATGATCCTCAGCTAGTAAACGATCTTCTACCACGTAAAGCAATAAAACAGATTTAGACTCATTTAAAGCTGCGGTCAGGGCTTCGTGATCTTCCAAGCGAAGGTCGCGCTTCAGCCAAACTACAGCAAGAGGTGGTCGACTAAAAGGCATCGGGTTCTTTTAAAATTTTAGAAGCTCGGGATTTGATTTCTGCTAATTCCGTTGCTGGAATTTTTTCTAATAAACGCAACATCATTGCCATCCGATTATTTTTTGCAAAATACTCTTTTTTATCGTCTAAAAAATTCCAGTACAAACTATTGAAAGGACAAGCGTCCTCCCCTAGGCGTTTCTTTTTATCGTAGGAACAGGCTTCGCAGTAATTCCCCATTTTGTTAATATAAGACGCTGCAGACACATAGGGTTTTGTCGCTACAATCCCTCCGTCAGCCCACTGACTCATACCCCGTGTGTTGGGAAGCTGTACCCATTCCACAGCATCGGCATAAATTCCTAGAAACCATTCGTCCACCTGATCGGGATCTACTTGAGCCAAAAGAGCAAAGTTTCCTAAAATCATCAGTCTTTGAATGTGGTGTGCATAGGAGTGCTCCAGCGAGTTTTTTACACTGTGATGTAAACAATTCATTTTGGTCTTTGCGTTCCAGTAAAATTCAGGCAATGGATTTCTATTTTCTAATGCATTCTTTTGCTTGTAGTGAGGCATCTGGGTCCAATAAATCCCGCGCATGTACTCCCGCCAACCCACAATTTGTCGGACAAAACCCTCTACTTGAGAAATTTCTACATCCTCCGTATGTTCACGATAGTACGAAATAACTCGATCTACTACTTCTAAAGGTGAAATCATTTTGGTATTCATTCCAAAAGAAAGTCGGGAATGAAAAAGGTTCAACTCTTCAGTATGCATGGCGTCTTGATAGTCCCCAAAATGTACTAAAAGATGCTC
>CAXGYE010000236.1:0-1921 GCA_964013865.1 uncultured Flavobacteriaceae bacterium | reverse complement strand
AAAAAACGTCCCGACCTACTGGGGGGAACAACCCATTTTAGAAGCACCCGCTTATATTGGAATTACAGTGTTCTTTTTTGCATTGTTTGGATTTTTCTTTAGCCGTGGACCCCTGCGAACGACCTTGGCGCTGGGAGCTCTTTTTTCCCTTTTGCTCTCTTGGGGTAAAAACTTGAGTTTCTTAACTGCATTTTTTGTTTCGTATTTTCCACTTTACAATAAGTTTCGAGCGGTTTCTTCCATTCAGGTCGTCTTGGAGTTTTGTCTTCCTATGTTAGCCGCCATGGGACTTTTTCATGTTTTTTACAGCACGCAAAAATTGGAGCTCAAGCGGTTTTTGAAAATCGCGGCGATTCCCATAGTACTGTTTACGCTGGTACTACTGACCCAAGGCATGTTGTCTTTTACAGGAGCTAATGACGCCTATTTTAAAGAAATATATGGGGCAGCTTTAGTTTCTCAAATTCGCGAAGCCCGGATTTCCATTTTTCAGTCTGATCTATTCAGAGGTATTTTATTTTGTGTGCTGTTGACTAGTTTAATTTATCTCTATCAAACCAAAAAAATTAAAAGAGGCTTGGCCTTAACCTTGGTCATTGGACTATTGATCATTGACTTAATTGGAATATCCAATCGATACATTGATCGAGAGGCTTTTGTTTCCAAACGATTTACAAATGCTCCCTTTCGAATGACAGCCGCAGATCAGGCCCTACTCCAAGACCAGGATAGGTTTAGGGTGTACGAACCCCAATTGGGTTTAACAGGAGCCCGAACGGCTTATTTTCACAATGCTTTGGGGGGCTATCACGGTGCTAAGCCAAGACGCTTTGAAGAACTTTTTGAAGCGTATAGCGCGCAGCAAAACACGGGAATCCTTGATTTTTTAAATGTCAAATACATCCTGTATCCAGAGGAGGAAAGCGGGGAACTGAAACCCCTGCTCAATCCCAACGCTTTGGGTCCCGCCTGGATGGTTTCAGAGATTGAGACCAAAGCAACTCTAGACGCGCTTTTAGAAGCATTAAAAGAAACAGATTTTAAAACCACTGCCTTGGTTTTAGATCACGAGTTACCAGCTGATTTTTCCAAGCAGTATACTCTAGATTCACTAGCGCAAATAACCCTTTCCAAGGCAAAACCCGATCAGTTGACTTATCGTGTACAAACGACCACCCCAGCATTTGCTGTTTTTTCGGAAATGCATTACCCCAAAGGATGGAAGGCAACCCTAGACGGAAAACCAGTGCCAATTATCAATGTAAATTATGTATTGCGGGGAGTACAGGTTCCTGCCAACGCTTCCGTAATTGAATTTCGATTTGAGCCTGCGGTGATCAAACAGGGGACACGACTTCGCTGGCTTAGTTTGGGGCTGTTCGCAATCAGTATCTTGGTTTTGGGGTATTTTGAATATTTTAAAACGAGGAGCTGAAAGCTATGGGAATCATCGCCAAACAATCCCTATACAACATGATCAGTATTGGTGTAGCCTTTCTGATCGGAGCTCTCAATATGCTCTTTTTGTATCCGACCTATCCCGGCAAAGAATTTCAAGGCTTGGTGGTCGCCCTTTTAGCCAATTCAAATCTGATTCAGCCGTTTCTCTCCTTTGGAGTTCAGCATACCTTAATCAAGTTTTTTAGCAGCTCTAAGGATAAAGAAGAACAAGACCGATTACTTTGGTTTGTTTTGCTCTTTCCTTTACTCATTTTAATAATACTAATTCCCCTGTACTTTTATTTTAACCTTGAGATTCTCAATTTCTTATCCAATGATAATGAAGGGGTGGCACGCTTTCCTTTTTTAATCATTGCAATTGCTGTTTCTACTGCTTATTTTGAAGTCTTCTACAGTTGGTTGCGGGTTCATTTAAAATCGGTTTTTGGTAATTTTTTAAAGGAAGTATATCCCAGATTTT
>CAXGYE010000235.1:0-1943 GCA_964013865.1 uncultured Flavobacteriaceae bacterium | reverse complement strand
TCAAAATATAAAATAATGTTATATATATAACAAAAGTTTTAAGTCCATCCTTTCAACATTCCGCTTCGGTTTGATTATTTTTGCAGTTAGATTTTAGAAAAGACTTATGAATTTACACGAATATCAAGGAAAAGAATTATTGGCCAGTTTTGGAGTTACCATTCAACGCGGTATTGTCGCCAAAACAGCTTCGGAAGCGGTAGCAGCGGGAAAAGAACTGACAGAAACAACAGGAACCTCTTGGCATGTGGTCAAAGCGCAAATCCACGCTGGGGGACGCGGAAAAGGCGGTGGTGTTAAATTGGCGAAAAGTTTAGAAGAACTCGAAACCATAGCTGGAGAAATTATCGGCATGCAGCTCATCACTCCACAAACCCCGCCAGAAGGGAAGAAAGTAAACCAAGTCTTGGTTGCCGAAGATGTGTATTACCCTGGAGCCTCAGAGCCTAGTGAGTTTTATATTTCTGTTCTTTTGAATCGCGCAACAGGCAAAAACATGATCATGTACTCTACAGAGGGAGGAATGGACATTGAAGCCGTTGCAGAAGCTACACCTCATTTGATTTTTACTGAAGAAGTAGATCCTGCCCTAGGCTTGCAGTCTTTTCAAGCGCGAAAAGTGGCCTTTAACTTAGGACTTTCAGGAGCTGCTTTTAAAGATATGACCAAATTCGTCACAGCCTTATACAAAGCCTATTTGGGTTCCGATGCTTCTCTGTTTGAAATCAATCCCGTCTTAAAAACTTCAGACGATCGCATTGTCGCAGTAGATGCCAAAGTAACTTTAGACGACAACAGCCTTTTCCGTCACAAAGACTTTGAAGCTTTACGAGACCTGAGTGAAGAGAACCCAGTTGAGGTGGAAGCACGCGAGGTAGGGTTAAATTATGTGGACCTGGACGGGAATGTAGGTTGCATGGTCAACGGTGCGGGTCTCGCTATGGCAACCATGGATTTGATCAAACAAGCTGGAGGAGATCCTGCAAACTTCCTCGATGTGGGAGGAACTGCAGATGCCGCTCGAGTAGAAACAGCCTTTCGTTTGATTTTAAAAGATCCAGATGTCAAAGCCATTTTAGTCAATATTTTTGGAGGAATCGTACGTTGTGACCGCGTCGCTCAAGGAATTGTAGATGCCTACAAAAACATGGGCGATGCCATCAAAGTGCCGATTATTGTTCGCTTACAGGGAACCAATGCCGATATTGCTAAGGAATTGATCGACTCCTCAGGATTGAATGTGCTATCTGCCACGGCCTTTCAAGAAGCTGCAGATAAAGTACAAGAAGCTATCGCGTAAAGACATAGTGTCAGTTGTTTTCTAAAATTAGCTGACATTTTGGCAATAATTGTAGTTGGTCTTGATTTTGCTTTAAGGAAGACAACAAAAAATTGTTAACCTTAAAATAATAGATTATGAATTTAATACGTAAACAAGCCCCGTTTTTCCCCTCTTTAATCGATGATTTTATCAATCAAGATTGGAATTTAAAAACGCCTAGTTCTATTACTTTACCCGCAGTAAATATTAAAGATTTAGAAGCCCAATTTGAAATTGAGCTTGCGGTACCGGGTATGAAAAAAAGTGATTTTGAAATTGAAGTAGAAGACGGATTGCTTTCCATTTCTTCTTCATTAGAGGAGGAACAAGTCACTGAAAAAGGAAAATTCACACGACGTGAGTTTAGCTACAACAGTTTTAAAAGAACCTTCACTATTCCAGATAGTGTAGACCCTTCAAGTATTGAGGCGCAGTATTCGGATGGGGTGTTGCAACTTCGTTTGCCGAAACGCAAAGAAGCTTTGCCACAGCCCAAAAAGCTTATTAAAATCCGATAAGCAAATCAATTATTTGTTTTTGTTTGAATCGGTCTCTTCGGAGACCGATTTTTTTTTTACAACTTGATAAAGATTTTTTTCTTGAATAAGTAGTAGGTCGGAAT
>CAXGYE010000234.1:0-1964 GCA_964013865.1 uncultured Flavobacteriaceae bacterium | reverse complement strand
TTCGTCTCCACGCCAGTAGGCTCCGGCTACACTGAGGAGCTTAACCGCTTTGACGAATCCCGTATGGGGTATATGTCCCCCACGACAGAGGTCTGTAAAATCTGCATGATCGCAAAAACTAATGGTGCCGTCTTCTAAATTTTCGATAAGCTCCACCTTAAACGGGTTGCTTTCTTTTTGATAAAAATCCAAGGCTTCCGCTTTGGAGCACATCCGCATTTTAAATTCAAACTTTTCTCGAGCGAAAGTCAAAAATTGTTTTTCCAAGGCGGGGAGGTCTTTTTCGGAAAAAGAGGCTCCACCAAAATCTACATCGTAATAAAAACCGTTTTCTATGGCTGGACCTATGGTCAGTTTTGCCTCGGGATACAGGGCCATAATACTCTGTGCCAGTATGTGTGCTGAAGAATGCCAAAAGGCAGTTTTTCCCGCTGGGTCATTCCAGGTAAACAATTGAATATTACCGTCCTTTTCCAAGGGAGTGCTGGCTTCTACCGTATTTCCGTCATAGGCAGCAGACAATACATTGCGCGCCAATCCCTCGCTAATGCTTTGGGCAACTTCAAAGGGAGTTGTTCCTTTTTCATAGGTGCGAACCGTTTGGTCAGGAAAACGAATTTCGATCATAATCTAGATTAAAAACGGTGCAAAGATAGGGGGTCTTGGGCAGGGATACAACGCCCAACTAAAGATTCCTTTTTTTTCGTTCGCCCAAAAGAGCTGTGACAAGGGTTTTAATGCCCAAAAAGCCGTAAAACATGGCGATTGCCAAGATACTCAAACCGACCACCAAAACCGGGTAATAGAAGGGATGCTCCTGATTTTTGAACGCCTGATGCACCACCACAGGACCCAAAAAGCAACAGAAAAGACACACTGCCATCCGTTTTAGCCCTTTTTGTATTAGGATTTTATTCATCTAAACAATTTGTGCAAAGATAGGGAGGTTGGATGATAAAAGGGTGTTGTGAAAGGGGTAATGGGTTGCTGTTTTTTAAAAGCATAGTGACTGATGCAGTTTAGGGTGAGTCAAACAACATACACATCATAAATTTTATTAAAAAAAACAATCTGAAGTATTTTGGGCAACTTGACTAAATGAATTTATAATTGCTCAGATAAATTTTAATTTTCATTATCTATTGACTGATTGATTTGATCAAGTATTGCACCATTAGGAGGTGTTTGTTGTTAAAAAGCAAAAATATAATGCTATTAAATTTAATAGCATTATATTGCATTGTTAATATGAAATGAAGTATTCAGAATTACATAAGAAATTAAAAAAAGCGGGATGCTACATAAAAAGAGAAGGAAAAAGACACCCCTTATGGTTTAGCCCAATAACAGGTGCTACTTTTCCAACAAGCAGACATTTAAGTCAAGAAGTAAAAAAAGGAACATTAAAAGTTATAATTCAACAATCAGGGGTTAAAATTTAACCCACATAAACAATGCGTATGAAAGTAATAGGTGTAATTGAGAAAGGACAGGACGGAACTTACGACATTAGAATGAGTCATCATAAATTAGATTTTTTCCTTCTAGGGCAAGGAGATACTGTTGAGTTGGCGAAGGAAGATTTTTTAGTTTCAGATGAAGAAATGCGAGACTTATACAAAGAAGAAAAGAATGCCTATCCGAATTTAGAGTTTGTTTACAAATTCGATTTGCCATCTTTTTTAGAATTTTATTCCAAAAAAATAGGGTACTCCTCCTTAGAAAAGATTACAGGAGTGAATCAAAGACAGTTAAGCCAATACGTTCAGGGGTACAGAAATCCAAGCAAATCCACAACATTGAAAATCGAAAAAGGACTTAAAGATTTTGCCGAAGAATTAAGTCAAATTCAATTTGTATGATTATTGCTTTGACAAAAACTATTTTACGCCCCTCTAAGTAGATTTTCTATTGGATTAGTTGGTTTGAAGGAGTATAAAAAATAAAAAGATGCAAAAATTCTA
>CAXGYE010000233.1:0-1965 GCA_964013865.1 uncultured Flavobacteriaceae bacterium | reverse complement strand
AAAGGACCTAGGGGTTTATCAGGAGTCATACATCCTGACTCTAAATCAAAGTAGGGGGCTTCGGGCAGATTTAGATTGGGAGAAAAACCGATAAATCGGGTGAGGTCCAACATCATTTTGATGTGAAACAACCCGAGCTCGTTTTGGTGATCTAGCCACAGGATTCGTTCTTTTATAAATTGGAATAAAGCGGGATGAGGTTCTTGGTCCTCTCGAACTACCTGATGGAGTACTTCTGCCATAAAAAAAACCAAAGCTTTTTTAGTGATATCAAAGGGAATACTGTGAAATGTCTGGGCTCGCTTTGCTTCTTTAATATAACCCAGGCGATTTTCTGAATTTTTGGACGCCTGAAGTTCCAAAAGGGTAAGGGGTTCAAACAAAGATTTAGAAATTTTCTTTTTTCTCGTATTGGATAAGATGCCTTTGAGCATATACGATTGCAAACCGTATTGCTGGGTATAGCAAGCCGCGATTAGACTGGTCTCCCCATACTTGACGACCCTTAAACTAATCGCATGAACGGTATGATCACTTTCTTTGGTCAAGACTTATACGACTCCTTGAGCAAGCATGGCATCAGCAACCTTTACAAAACCCGCAATATTGGCCCCTTTGACATAGTTGATGTGTTTATTTTCCTCACCGTATTTGACACAGGACTGGTGGATGTCTTTCATGATGTATTGTAAACGTTGGTCCACTTCTTCTCGTGACCAACTGTAACGCAGCGAATTTTGTGCCATCTCCAGACCAGACACAGCTACACCTCCAGCGTTTGAGGCTTTTCCAGGAGCGAACAATACGTTTTGGGCAGTAAAGACTTCGATTGCTTTTGGAGTACTCGGCATATTGGCTCCTTCTCCTACACAAAAGCAACCATTTTTTACTAAAGTTTGTGCATCAGACTCGCCCAATTCGTTTTGCGTAGCACAGGGAAGCGCAATTTCACAGGGTACTTCCCAGGGAGTTTTGCCTTTGTGGAATGTTGCTTTGGCATAGGTCTTAACATATTCACCAATACGCGCCCTTTTTACGTTTTTAAGATCCATGAGGAAGTTTAATTTTTCGCGATCTATTCCATCAGGATCATGGATATAACCTGAGGAGTCCGATAGGGTAAAAACTTGTGCGCCTAAATCGAGACATTTTTCTGCAGCGTATTGGGCGACATTTCCCGAGCCCGAAATCACGACTTTCTTGCCTTCCAAACTGTTCTTTTGGTGTAACAA
Source organism: uncultured Flavobacteriaceae bacterium (assembly GCA_964013865.1). Lineage (GTDB taxonomy): Bacteria > Bacteroidota > Bacteroidia > Flavobacteriales > Flavobacteriaceae > MS024-2A. The sequence continues at coordinate 733 of CAXGYE010000233.1, read as the reverse complement.
CATTTCTTGTGTAAAATAGACAACACCATAGCCGGTAGCTTCGGGTCGAATCAAAGAGCCACCCCAACTTACCCCTTTTCCTGTCAAGACGCCAGTAAACTCATTTTTAAGACGCTTGTATTGTCCAAAAAGATAACCAATCTCACGACTGCCAACGCCAATATCCCCCGCGGGAATATCACGATTCGGACCGATGTGTCGAAACAATTCCGTCATAAAACTTTGACAAAAACGCATGATTTCGGTATCCGATTTTCCTTTGGGATCAAAATCAGACCCTCCTTTTCCTCCCCCCATAGGAAGGGTGGTCAGACTATTTTTAAAGGTTTGTTCAAAAGCTAAAAATTTCAACACACTGAGGTTCACGCTTGGGTGAAATCGCAACCCCCCTTTGTATGGACCAATTGCAGAGTTCATCTCAATGCGATACCCCCGGTTTACCTGTATTTCTTCGTTATCATCAATCCATGCAACGCGAAAAGAAATCACCCGCTCAGGTTCAGCGATCCGCATTAAGATGTTTTGACCGTAGTAAATGTCGTGTTGGACGATGTAGGGAATCACGGATTCGGCCACTTCCGTAACCGCTTGCATAAACTCGGGTTCGTTTTGATTTCTAGCATTTACTTCTGCAAGAAATTGAGAGATGACCTCTTTCATAAGACTTTACGTTTTGTTACAATCGAATATAGCTTCTTTTTTTTAAAAAAAGGAGTTAGAAAAGAAAATCAAC
>CAXGYE010000232.1:0-1988 GCA_964013865.1 uncultured Flavobacteriaceae bacterium | reverse complement strand
TGAGGTCTTCCAAAGCGGGATTGAGTTTTAGAAGATATTGATACTTTTCGGTTGGGGAAGACACAGTTTCTTCCTTGGTGATTTCCAACACGATTAATTTTATTTGAATTTCGTAATTGTTTAATCGTTTTCTGAGAAACGGAAGTAGGTGCTCCATTTCTTGATTCACTTCCGCTTTATTCATTTCATTGGCTACAGTAAATAAAATTTGATTTGAATTTTCAACTTCAAGATTATTCATGCTGAGTATGGAGGCAATGTTTAGTTTTCTCTCTTTTTTTAGCTGATCTATATATTCTGTCCAAAGTACTTTGAGTTCTTCAAGTTCAAATGGATCTTTGGGTTTTGCTTCCTCTGGAATCTTTTTTTGTACGACTTTGCTGGCCGCCTTTTTTAAAGCAATACTGGATAACGAAAAATTAGAAACAGGAGCTTTGGTATTCCTTGTCTGATAGGATTTTGGATCGCTTTCCTGTACCACCGTGTTCGAGGTATCAGGAGAAGATTCTACCACCTGGGGCAATGACTTTTCTTTTTCTTCGATTTTTAGGAGTTCTGTCTCAATTTGTTCTACCTCATCTTTTGCCGTATTTTCTAGGAGGGGGGATGGTGTGTTTTGGGGCGACTGTAAGTTTGTTTTGCGACTGAGTTCAGACGCTGGAATTATGTAGCCTTTTTTTTTTCTCCATTAAAATGGAGCGAAGCGAGTTGCATCAGTGTGAGTTCGACGTGTACCCTTCTGTTTTTTACACTCTTAAAATGTGTTTCACAGGTGTTGATCAAAGCAATTGCATCGAGTAAGTAGTCTGACGTAAGTGTTTCTGTATCCTTTTGATACGCTTCTTTAATCGATTCACCCACTTCCATTAGAGCAACTGTTTTGGGATCTTTTGCCAACATTAAGTTTCTAAAATGATCTCCCAGCCCATTGATGAACTGCATACTGTCAATACCGCGTTTGACCAAGTCGTCATAACTCGTCAACAATTGGGGGATATCGTTTTGGAAGATGAGTTTTCCCAGTGCAGCATAGGTCTGGTGATCCAATAAATTTAGATTGTCTGCCACAGCTGTAGCTGAAAGATTACCTTGAGTAAAACTGACCATACGGTCAAATATAGAAAGGGCGTCCCGCAAGGCACCTTCGGCTTTTTGAGCAATGAGGTACAGGGCGTTTTCTTCAAACTGAAGCTCGCGTTTGGAGGCAATTTTTGCCAAGTAGGCTTGAATTTCTTGTACCGAAATACGTTTGAAGTCATAGACCTGACAGCGCGAGAGTACTGTGGGGATGATTTTGTTCTTTTCTGTGGTAGCTAGAATAAATATGGCATGCTTTGGCGGCTCCTCTAGGGTTTTTAAAAATGCATTAAAGGCAGCATTGGACAACATATGGGCTTCGTCAATAATATAGATTTTATGGCTTCCCACTTGGGGAGGAATACGCACTTGCTCATTAATTTTTCGTATGTCTTCCACCGAGTTGTTGGAGGCTGCGTCTAACTCAAAAATATTAAAGGCAAAATCCTCTGTGGAGGAAGCGTCACTGCTGTTGATTTGTTTGGCCAATATCCGAGCACAGGAAGTTTTTCCAACCCCGCGGGGCCCACAAAATAGAAGCGCCTGCGCGAGTTGATTGGTTTTCAAACTGTTTTCTAAGGTTTGGGTAATGCTTTCTTGGCCTACCACTTCAGAGAAAGTGGTGGGTCTGTATTTTAAGGCCGATACTACAAAAGCGTCCATAGTTACAAAGATATAAATCAGAACAAGCTTTTGTGATTTCCCGATTAGATATTCGCTTAGATTTATCAACAAATGGCTAACTTTGAACCGCAGGCCATCTTATCGCTCTTCGCCTTTGGCGGGGAGAGGAAAGTCCGGACACCACAGAGCAGCATAGCGGGTAACACCCGTCCTCCGTTTCGACGGAGCGGACTAGTGCAACAGAAAGCAAGTACAGTTCGGCTGTAGTGAAATCAGGTAAACTCTAT
>CAXGYE010000231.1:0-1995 GCA_964013865.1 uncultured Flavobacteriaceae bacterium | reverse complement strand
ATGGAGAATATTTTGACTGGAGTGTTGATAAAGGTGAATATTCCTCAAGTAAAGATGACTCATTTAATATAATTAGCCAAGATTTAATTACTATTGAATTATTCAATGTTGAGGAAACTAATGGGATTTATGATAGGAAAAATAGGGTTTTTGAAGTTTTGTCAAATTCAAAAATCAATTACTCTATTAATCAGATTTCAGAAAATTTAGATATTCCAAAAAAATTAATAAAACATTTATGGTATACCTTGTCTGATAATTCAACTTTTGATTCTGTTAACAGGAAGATAATAGAATAAATATTTTAAATAGTTCGAGTCGAAGATTAGCGAACACTTTTTAGTTTTGTAAAGCGTTGATAATCAGTGTATATTTTTTGTGGGTGATACTGGATTAGAACTACCGAACTCTACTCTTTCGCGATTAGTTCATTGAATATTAAAAAATCCTCCCTGAAATAGTTCGATATTACTCCCCTATGCTCCACTATTAAGCGCCCTGACACACATCGGGGTGAAAACCTACAAAGCGCAACAAGTTTTACTTGATTGCGCTTTGTAGGTTTTAGACAGTAGGTATAAGCGGTATTTGTGGCTTTTATGATGAATAAATCTGTTATTTTTGGCAAACGAAAAGTAACCCACACTCCCTATGCTTAATGCACACAAGCTAAGTCTCTTTTTTGGCGGCAGCCCTCTTTTTGAGGACCTCTCTTTTCGTTTGGGTGCTGGAGATCGGGTGGGACTGATTGGAAAGAATGGAGCGGGTAAATCGACTTTACTTAAAATAATTGCAGGTGATCTCGCTGTAGATTCTGGACAAGTGGCAACCGAAAAGGCCTTGCAAATTGGGTTTCTACGACAGGATATCGATTTTAAAGTTGGGCGTACAGTGCGACAAGAAGCCCGTTCGGCATTCCCAAAACTGTTGCGTCTTGAAAAAAGTATTGCCCAAATCAATCAGGAACTCACCAAACGAACAGATTACGAAAGCGAAGCCTATAACGAACTTTTACACAAGGTGAGTGAGTACAGTGAGCAGTTTCAACAATTGGGAGGTTATACTTTTGAAGGCGAAGCCGAAAAAATACTTTTGGGGTTAGGTTTTAAAACAGAAGACCTTGACCAACAGACTTCAAGTTTTTCTGGCGGATGGCGGATGCGTATCGAGCTGGCCAAACTCCTTTTACAAGACAACGACTTATTGCTTCTCGATGAGCCCACAAACCACTTGGATATTGAATCTATTTTGTGGTTTGAAGGATTTTTGAAAAAGTTTAAGGGCGGTTTGTTGTTGGTTTCTCATGACAAGATGTTTTTGGACAATGTTACCAACCGAACCATGGAAATTTCGGCCCAACGCTTATATGATTTTAAAAAGCCCTATTCGCAGTTTTTAGTACTCCGAGAAGAAACACGCACACAACAGCGTGCCACACAAAAAAACCAAGCCAAAGAAATTGCGCGAACCGAACAACTTATCGATCGCTTTCGGGCCAAAGCATCTAAAGCAAGTATGGCGCAATCGCTGGTGAAAAAATTGGATAAAATTGAACGTATAGAAGTCGACGCTGAAGAAACCCAAACAATGAAACTGCGCTTTCCCACGGCAGTTCGCCCAGGAAAGGTGGTGATTGATGTTGAAGACCTCAGCAAGTCTTATGGCCCTAAAGAGGTACTCAAACATGTGAATATGACCGTGGAGCGAGGCGATAAAATTGCCTTTGTAGGTCAGAACGGACAGGGAAAAAGTACCTTGGCCAAAGCCATCGTACGCGAATTGGACTATACGGGAAGCTGTTCTCTGGGGCATAATGTTTTGTTAGGGTACTTTGCCCAAAACCAAGCAGATCAACTCAATGGGGCGGAAACAGTTTTAGAGGCAGCTATCGCCAGTTCAAACGAAACAAACCGATCGAAAGTCAGGGACTATTTGGGGGCTTTTTTATTTAGAGGAGAGGACGTTGACAAAAAGGTTAGGGTGCTTTCTGGAGGA
>CAXGYE010000230.1:0-2034 GCA_964013865.1 uncultured Flavobacteriaceae bacterium | reverse complement strand
ATAAAACCCTTTTTAATTCTTTCAAGGGGTTTTTAATCTTTTATTTTATTTTTTTGCTTAATCTTCTGAAAGCGGAGTTTTAGGAGCTTTCCAAAGGGTGTAAAGCGAATCTAAATCATAGGTCAAAGCGGTGGGATCCAGATTTATCAAACCATCGCCATAAGCGCGTTGCAAAATATCTTCAATTAGAAAATCTTCGTAGTTGAGTTCTGGATCGTAGGTATCCTTTAGGGACAACTTAAACAGGGATGCCGTGGTTTGGTATACAAATGCGCGCCATCCATTGCGCAATTCTTTGACAAGAGTGTGGGTGGTCTCGCCCGTTTGACGATGTACGAGCTTGATAAGGATTCTACCTTGAGATCGAGATAGTTTTTTTAACTCTTCTTCAAACTCTTCGTATATGAATTTTTCAACCCGCTTTACGTAAATCCGTTTACTGCGTTTACTTTTGATTTTTTCCAAGCGCATGCTCATCGTATCCAATCGATCAGAGGCCAGTTTTGCGTAAGGATAAACCCGAAGGGTACGGTTTCTCAAAATCACATATTCCCGAAGGTCTTTCATGCTTTTAAAACGCAAAGGCTGAAAAAGAACTACCTCTTTAAGTCGAATTCCCGATTGTGGAATGGAGTCGGTTTCAAATTGATACAACAAATCGCCCTCAAAATCTTCAGGAGCTTCGATCTGGGCAAAACAAATACCCGAAATCAAAAGAAAAAAGATAAAAAAAGGGGGGTGCTTCATGAGGACCAATTTACTGTTTAGAAGTTTTCCAAAAAAAGAAAAGGGATTTTGGAACTCGTTCCTTTTTTTCGTTTTCAAAAATACAAATATTTTAGTGGCAAGGGTTTTATTGGGGAATATTCTTACTTTTGGTTTCTTAAATTTTAACCTCTATTTTTATGAGTATTCTCGACAAAAAAGCAATCACCTTTTTAGAAAATTATCTGAACAATGCCGCGCCTACAGGCTACGAAAGTGGCGGTCAGAAAATTTGGATGGAATATCTTAAACCCTATGTAGATGAATTCATTACTGATATCTATGGAACTGCAGTGGGGGTCATCAATCCAAAAGCCAAATACAAAGTGGTGATCGAGGGACATTCTGATGAAATTTCTTGGTATGTCAATTACATTTCGGACAACGGTTTGATCTATGTAATTCGGAATGGGGGAAGCGACCACCAGATAGCACCTTCAAAATGGGTCAATATTCATACGAAAAAAGGAATTGTCAAAGGCGTTTTTGGTTGGCCTGCTATCCATACAAGAAAAGCTGGAAAAGAAAATCCTCCTCAACTGGATAATATTTTTATAGATATCGGTGCCAAAGACAAAAAAGAGGTTGAAAAACTTGGAGTGCACGTGGGTTGTGTGATTACCTATCCCGATGAATTCCATGTATTAAATAAAGACAAATTTGTTTGTAGAGCCATTGACAACCGTGCTGGTGGTTTTATGATTGCACAAGTAGCCCGCTTGCTTTCAGAAAATAAGGTAACGCTTCCGTTCGGACTTTATATTACCAACTCCGTACAGGAGGAAGTAGGTCTACGCGGAGCAGAAATGATTACACAAACCATTAAACCCGATGTTGCCCTGGTGACTGACGTATGTCACGACACCACCACACCGATGATCAATAAAAAAACAGAAGGACATACGGAGATCGGAAAAGGACCCGTGATTTCTTATGCCCCAGCCGTTCAGAATAATTTGAGAGAACGTATTATAGAAACGGCAGAAAAGAAGAAAATTCCATTTCAACGTTTGGCCTCTTCACGTTTTACAGGAACCGATACCGATGCCTTTGCCTACAGTAATGGCGGAGTTGCTTCGGCTTTGATTTCTCTTCCCTTACGCTATATGCACACCACGGTAGAAACCGTTCACCGCAAGGATGTTGAAAACGTCATCCAACTGATGTATGAAACTTTATTGACGATCAAAGACGGAGAGTCCTTTAGTTATTTCGATTAAGCTTTACTTTATAGAGTAAAAAAGCCTGGAGGAGACTTCAGGCTTTTTT
>CAXGYE010000229.1:0-2089 GCA_964013865.1 uncultured Flavobacteriaceae bacterium | reverse complement strand
ATTTCCTCTACAAACCAGCGAAAATCAGGATGCATTTCTGGAGCTCCTCCTGTTAAATCTACTGTTTCAATTCTTTCCGTTTGCATCACTGCAATGCATTCTTGCATGGTCTGACGTGACATCATTTCTTTTCTGTCGGGACCTGCATCCACATGACAATGGGCACACACTTGATTGCACATATACCCCATGTTGATTTGAAGTATTTGCAGCGGACTGGGCTTTATTTCTTCAATATGGTGGGCTTGTAATTTTTGCTTGAAAGTGGGCAAGATCCCTGTTTTAAAAATGCTGTTGGACAATACTTCCAATTGCTTTTCTGTGTTTGAGAGCGCGCTTTTTCTCGCCTTTAGTGATTTTGTAGCCATTACATACTCAGTTGATCGTGACGATTCATCATTTGAACCCCGTGCACTAAAACAGCCCCTCCTTTGATTGCTGCTCCTACATGGACGGCTTCCATCATCTCCTCTTTTTCAATCCCTCGTTGCAGTCCGTCTTTGGTGTAGGCATCGATGCAGTAAGGACATTGAACAACATGCGCTACCGCCAAAGCAATCAATGATTTCTCACGTGCTGTAAGTACTCCTTCTTCAAATACTTTATTGTAGTATTCAAAAAACCGATCTCCCAACTCTTTATTCCATTGGGTGATGTCACCAAATTTTTTCAAGTCTTCGGGATTGTAATAATCTTTTTTCATCTGTTACAATTTATTGTTTTTAATACGTCAGATGGAACATCCAACTTATCATTCTGCTTTGTGATTATGAATAGTAGCTGTTCCAATTTTTTGGGTCTTTGTCTAAAATAGAAATTTTTAAGGGTTGAATTTTCAATAATCCCTAAACTTTAACATTATCTCTTTATTTAGTGCTTTGAATATTTAAATGTTCTTTTTAATATTGGTATCAGATGCCTCAAAAATGACCACCCTAAAAACCTGGAATGCTTTCGTAGATCTTATTTTCCCAAGAGTTTGTTTGGGCTGTAAGCGTCATTTGAACTTTTATGAAAAAGTTTTGTGCCTGGGTTGCCGTCTCGACTTACCCTTGACTCATTTTCACAAAAAACGAGAAAACCCTTTGTTTCATAAATTAAAATTAAATTTTCCTCTAGAAAATGCTTCTGCCCTCTTCTATTTTGAAAAAGAAGGAAAAGTAGCCCAAATGATACATCAATTCAAATATTTGGATCAACCCCAACTAGGCCTTTACTTGGGACATTGGTTGGGTGATACGCTTTTGGAAAGTCCCTATCTAAAAAAGATTGATGGTATCATACCCGTTCCGCTTCATCCTTCGAAAAAGAGAAAAAGAGGATATAATCAAGCTGCTCTAATCGCAACTGCGTTATCGGAAAAATTGAAAGTACCCCTAGTGAAAAAGACCTTAATACGTGTAAAAAAGACACAATCTCTAGCGCATATCGGTTATGATCAACGCTGGAGAGAAGTTGATCATGCCTTTAAATCACGCAAGACCTTACCCCTTGAAATGAAACATGTGCTTTTGGTAGATGACGTTATCACCACAGGAGCAACTCTAACCGCCTGTGCTACTGCTCTTCTAAAAAAGAATCCTTTAAAATTAAGCATCGTTTCACTTGCCTGTAGGTTGTAATAGGAATATTGTGTTATTTTGTTGGGAATTTAAAAAGCATGACAGGGCGCATTCTACTTTTTCTTTCCGCACTACTACTTTTACTCACAGTACAGTGTGCTAAGCGGGCCTCTCCCACAGGAGGACCAAGAGATAGTATCCCTCCACGATTGATCAATGCTTCACCTAAACTCAACACCACTTTTTTCGATAAGGAAGAGTTTTCACTGACTTTCGATGAATATGTGACGCTAAAAGACGTGAGTAAACAACTTATCGTTTCCCCCCCGTTAAACCCCAGACAATACAAAGTATATCCTACTACAGGGGCTTCAAAAAAGATTTCTTTAGAATTGAAAGACAGTCTGCTGGAAAACACGACTTACACTTTCAATTTTGGAGAAGCCATTGTCGATTTTAACGAATCTAACCCGACCCCCTTTTTAACCTATACTCTTTCCACGGGTGCCACCATAGACTCCCTATAC
>CAXGYE010000228.1:0-2094 GCA_964013865.1 uncultured Flavobacteriaceae bacterium | reverse complement strand
AGAAGAAACTTTTTACAGTCAGGGATGTTTTTAGGTGCTGCTGCACTCTCACCCGCTTTGTTTTGGGAATGTTCCCAAGGAAACCCCTTGATTGTTGGCCATGGAGACTTTACCTATAAAGTAAACCCAAACTGGGGCGTTTTGGATGCGACAAAAACCCCTGTAAAAGATTGTCATGAAATGGTACAAACCCAAAATGGAGATTTGTACTTATTGACCAATCACACCAAAAACAACATCCTGGTTTATACCCTGGACGGAAAGTTAAAGAAAAGTTGGGGTACACAATTCCCAGGAGCTCACGGCTTAACCCTTTTTGATGAAAATGGAACCGAGGTCCTGTGGATTACCGACTATGAGAGAAATCAAGTGTTTAAAACTACTTTAGAGGGGGAAATCCTATTGACCCTCAACGCTCCTCAAGATCTGGAGGTCTATAAAGAAAAAGGAAATTTTAAACCGACAGAAACGGCAATTGCTCCCGACGGGAGTATTTATATTGCCGATGGATATGGTGCCCAAATGATCACCCATTTTGATCTTCAGGGAAATCTTATCAATGCTTTTGGAGGCTACGGTACGGAAAAGGATAAATTTCAAAATGCACATGGAATTTGTTTGGATCAAAGATTTGATAAAACCCCAACACTTTTAATTACAGCAAGAGAACAGCAGGCAGTGAAACGCTTTAGTTTGGAAGGGGTTCATCAGAATACGATTTCCTTTCCAGGAGCAAATATTTGTCGCCCCGTGATTCATAATGACAAGTGCTATTTCAGTGTGCTCAAATCTACAGGGGTAACGAATCAAGATTCGGGTTTTGTTATGATTTTAAATGAAAAGAATGAGGTGGTTTCTTGTCCAGGTGCAAGCTTTAACGAAACTGCCAATGGGCAATCGCATTACCATCAAAGTTTGCGTCTCTTTCAATATCCTCACGATGTTTGTATTGATAAAGACGAAAACATCTATGTTGCCCAGTGGAATTCGGGCAATACCTATCCCATAAAATTAGAACGGGTATGATACGGATTTTGAGCTTGTTTTCAATACTTCTTTTGTTTGGCTGTAAAAAGCAAACAACCTATACAGAGGCTTCAAATGTTCAACTCGCAACGCCCTTGATCAACAGCACCTCACTTTTTGCAACTAAAAACAACAAAATAGAAGCTCCCTATCTGGATGCAGGACTCGGCTTGGAAGTGCACTCTATAGAGGGGAAAAAACGAACCGTTTTTAATTCAAAGGAGAACATCGCATTAGACGAAATTGGAACGTATCGATTACGGACTGTAAATCCACCATTTCTTCCCAGTGAATGGGTAGAGCTTAAAGTACTTCCAGAAGGGAAGACCATAGAATCAATAGACTGGATAACCGACCCCAAACCCAACTACTTTAAAGGGGGTAGTGTGGTTTTGATTGATGGTAAAAGTGCCGACTTTTCTTTCCATTCCAAAGGATGGACTGGGGCAAACAACCCTTTTGGTTTGAAGGTTCAATTTGACACAACAACTCGTGTAGATTCTCTTACCCTAGGAGTGCTTTTTAATCCATCAGCTTGGATTTATCCCATTTCAGAATTACAAATTAAAATTCAAAAAGACAGATCTGAGGTGATCCTAAAAGATTTTGATTTTAAAGTAGAAGGAAACCTAAATGAACAAAAACATGCCTTTGTTTCTTTTGCTATAGGGGATGAGGCAAATAAAATACAAATGGATTTTATTCCAAAAAATTTACCAGAGGAGCACCCTGGGGCGGGAACCCCCACGTGGTTATTCCTGGATGAACTTATTATTTATTAAACTATATTATTTGTGGATATCTGGATTGATTATTTAGGAAAGTTTCACCCAGTGGTTTTACACCTCCCCATCGGAGCATTGCTGTTTACTTTTTTGTTGGCGCTCTTTGGCTTTAAAGAAGTAAAACCCTTTCGCCTACCTATTAAAATTGGAATAATTTTCAGTTTTTTTAGCGCATTTGCATCAAGTATTTTAGGATATCTGTTGTATGACTCTGGAGGATACGATGCGGATAGCGTACAACGCCATTTGATTTTGGGTTGGAGTACCACCGCGTGTATTGGAC
>CAXGYE010000227.1:0-2111 GCA_964013865.1 uncultured Flavobacteriaceae bacterium | reverse complement strand
AGGATGTCACCCACTCGGATTCCATTTCTTCCTGTTTTATCCATGTAGGTAGGTCCTATTCCTTTAAGAGTAGATCCAATTTTCGCTTTCCCTTTTGCAGCTTCCGATGCGGCATCTAAAAGTCGGTGGGTGGGCAGAATCAGATGTGCTTTTTTAGAAATGAGCAATTTTGTATTGAAATCTATGTCGTAAGGAGCTAAATTTTCAATTTCTTTCATAAAAATGACGGGGTCAATGACCACTCCATTACCAATCAAGTTTGTTGCTTTGGGATGGAAAATTCCAGAGGGGATGGTATGAAGAACATGTTTATTTCCCTCAAATTCTAATGTGTGTCCTGCATTAGGTCCTCCTTGAAAACGAGCAATAATATCGTAGGAACTTGTCAGTACATCCACTATCTTTCCTTTACCTTCATCGCCCCATTGAAGTCCAAGTAATAAGTCAACCGCCATTTATCTCAGGATTTTTGATTTTTTTTAGTGCCGTAAAAGTATAAAGAATGATTGTGTATCTCGACATCAAAAACGTCTTCTATGGTTTTTTTTATTTGTTGGATTCTAGGGTCACAAAACTCTTTGACCTCTCCTGTATCGGTATAAATAAAATGGTCGTGTTGGTGATCGAAGTAGGATTTTTCGTATTGTGCTTGATTCTTTCCAAACTGATGCTTTCGAACCAAACCACATTCCAATAGTAGTTCGATGGTATTGTAGAGGGTTGCTCTGCTAACTCGGTAATTTTTATTTTTCATTTTGATGTAAAGCGACTCTACATCAAAGTGCTCCTTACTATCATAAATTTCAAATAAAATAGCAAATCGTTCTGGGGTTTTACGATGTCCGTTTAGATCTAAAAAGTTGATAAAAACTTCCTTTACAATTTCTTGATTTGATTTTTTTGTTTGCATTTAAAGGCAAAGATAGTTATTCAGTACTATTCTCGCACAATTTTGTCGATTCCATTCACTTTGGAGAGTGTGTTTACCAATTTATTCAATGTTATTTTATTTGGAACACTGACATGGATCAATCCCGTAAAGAATGAATCTTCAGTATCAAAATTGATTTTGTTAATGTTGACACTCGTATTGTTTGAGATCATCCGGGTAACTTCGTTGACCAATCCTTTTTTGTCAATTCCAGAGAGTTTTAAAACGGCATTGTATTGTTCAGCGCTGGAATCTACCCATTTTGCAGGGATAACACGATAAGCAAAATTAGATTGAAGTGATAACGCATTGGGACATTCTTTATGGTGTACTTTTATACCCTCGTTTACTGTAATGAATCCAAAGACGGCATCGCCAGGGATGGGTCGGCAGCAGCTAGCAAAACTATGTGCCAAAGGCTCTTTTTCTTTTCCAAAGACAAGCTCATCAAATTTTTCTGTGATTTTATCTTCCTCATTCAGTAGCTGAGTTTTACTTTTTCGAACTCTTCTTTTAAAGAAGTTGAGTAGGGTATTGTGATATGCGTTGGCAAACTCTTTTAATTTTTTATTATCTAGGGTTCCAATCCCAACGCGATAAAACAAATCCTGGCTGTTTTCAAATTTGAAGTAGTACAACATTTGTTGTATGGTCTTGTCGTTTAGATTAATTTTTAGGGGTTTGAGTTTTCGTCTTAAAATTTCTTTTCCTTCTTCTGCATGTGTCTTTTTTTCTTCATTTATTGAGGATTTTATAATGGATCGGGCTCGGGAGGTAACGACAAAGTCCAACCAGTTGCTTGAAGGTTTTACATAATCGGAGGTTATGACTTCGATTTGATCTCCACTTTTGAGAATTTTACTCAAGGGGACTAGTCTGTCATTGACCCGAACTCCCCTTGTTTTTATTCCTATTTCAGAATGAATAAAAAAAGCAAAATCTAGTGCTGTCGCTCCTTGAGGGAGTGATTTCAGATCCCCTTTAGGGGTAAAGACAAAGATCTCTTTAGCGTAGAGATTGAGTTTAAAGTCTTCCACAAAGTCAACGGCATTTCCAGTGTTGTTTTCCAAAACCTCTTGGAGCCGATTGAGCCAACTTTCAATTCCAATATCCTTCTGATCTCCTTGTTTGTATTTGTAATGCGCAGCGTATCCTTTTTCAGCGATTTCGTGCATGCGTT
>CAXGYE010000226.1:0-2256 GCA_964013865.1 uncultured Flavobacteriaceae bacterium | reverse complement strand
AAAAATGGGAAGGCCTCGTGATCAGTCTGGTCGTATTTTTTATCTGTACATTACTTTTAAAAAAATATTGGTACGACCCATTAAAGAAGGAGCACTATGAGCAAAATTAAAATAACCGGTACTTTTTTGGATGAAATCAGTCACGACATTCCCCATCAGAATTGGGGAAAAAAGGAATGGTCTCAGGATTTTACGTATATGAAACAAATGGGAATCCGTCGGGTGGTGTTGATTCGCTGTGGGTATAAAAATTGGTTGACCTATCCCTCTGAGGTATTGGTTAAACAAGAAAAAGCTTTTACTCCCTATTTGGATTTGGTTTCTTTGTTTTTGGAATTGTGTGAAAAAAATCAGATGGAATTTTATTTTGGTCTTTATGATTCGGGACGCTATTGGACTACAGGAAACTACACCGAAGAAATTCGATTAAATAAAAAAGTCATTGAAGAGGTCTGGGAACTGTACGGCCATTCAAGTGCTTTTAAAGGGTGGTATTTATCTCAAGAATGCAACCGAAATGCAGGAGCCATCATCGACTTGTACGCGGAACTGGGAGATTATTGTAAAAAGGTTTCGGGGGGAAGACAGGTGTTGATCTCACCCTATATCGACGGGGTGAAGAACATTTCTCAATACACCCAGCAAACAGAAAAAACAACTTCTATAAGTTTAGACCAACATTTTAAAGATTGGGAAGAAATTTTTTCTGGTATTCAAAATGCGGTAGATCTTGTTGCCTTTCAAGACGGACATGTAGCCTTTGAGGAGCTCTCGGAATTTATACAGGTCAATAAACAACTGGCAGATCAAAACGGGCTACAATCCTGGATCAATACCGAATCCTTTGATCGTGATATGCCGATTAAGTTCCTCCCCATCAAATGGGATAAAATGCGTTTTAAGCTGGATGCGGCAGCCCAAGCCGGCATACAAGAAGCACTTACCTTTGAGTTTTCACATTTTATGAGCCCCCAATCGGCTTACCCGCAAGCTGGGCATCTGTACCAACGTTACTTAGAATATATAAATTCCTAAGCTGTATGAAATACGCAGAATTATATCAAAATGAATTACTCCAAGAAGTCATTCCCTTTTGGGAGCACTACAGTATCGATACAAAATACGGAGGTTTTTTCAGTTGTATAGATGATCAAAATACCGTGTTTGACACCGATAAATTCATGTGGCTTCAAAGCAGACAAATTTGGATGTTTGCCACTCTTTACGATGAACTACAGCCAAACAAAAAGTGGTTAGCAATCGCTGAAGCAGGAGCAGAATTTATTCTACAACATGGGCACGACGGTGCATTCAATTGGTATTTTTCTTTGAACCAACAAGGAGCTCCACTGATTGCACCCTACAATGTTTTTTCCTACACCTTTGCGTGTTTGAGTATGGCAAAACTATATAAAATCACCAATGAAGAGCGTTATAAAAAGGCTTGCCTTACGACCTTAGACCATATTCATCAGAGAGAGGAAAACCCCAAAGGAAAATGGAATAAAAGTGTGGAGGGAACTCGTCCCCTAAAAAACTTTGCCCTACCTATGATTTTATGCAATCTGTACAATGAAATGGGGAGTCTTTTGCCAGAGCAAATAAAAAAGGAGAAAGCGACTTCCTGTGTAAACGAAATCTTTGATCACTTTTGGGACCCTGAGCGCGGGGTCATTTTGGAAAACGTCACCTTAGAGGGAGAGTTTTCAGACACCTTTGAGGGGCGCCTCTTCAACCCAGGTCATGGGCTTGAGGCGATGTGGTTTATCATGGAGCTCGGCCAGCAATACAATCGTCCAGATTGGATTGAGAAAAGTGTTAGCTGTGCACTCTCTTTGGTTGAGAAAGGCTGGGATCGGGAGTATAAGGGAATATTCTATTTCCTGGATGTGGAGGGACACCCACCACAACAACTGGAATGGGATCAAAAATTGTGGTGGGTACACTTGGAAGCGATGATTTGTTTTTTTAAGGCCTATGAATTAACCCAAAACCAATCCTGTTTGGAATGGTTTGAAAAAATTCACAACTATGTTTGGAATCATTTTAGAGACCTTGAGAAAAAAGGAGAGTGGTACGGCTATTTGAATCGAGAGGGGCGTGTTTTAATACCTTTAAAAGGGGGAAAATGGAAAGGGTGTTTTCATGTGCCTAGGGCCCTGTTAAAGTTGCATCAAACAGCTGCTTCCTTGACGCTTTAATATCCCAAAAAAACCGAGTTACCAAGGATTTATTCCAATTCATACACTTCCACAG
>CAXGYE010000225.1:0-2280 GCA_964013865.1 uncultured Flavobacteriaceae bacterium | reverse complement strand
TGTTTTGTAAGAAGCCCTAAATAATTCATTAACTCGCTTTGGGTATCAATTCATCAACTATTTTAGCTGAGAGCAGACAGAGTGGAATTCCTCCACCAGGGTGTACACTCCCACCGCAAAAATATAAGTTTTTAATGCGATTGGAAAAATTCGGGTGGCGTAAAAAAGCTGCCATTGGATTATTGCTTGACGCTCCATATAAGGCTCCTAAATGGGATTGTGTTTTCTCTTGAATCAAGGGCGGGGTTAGGATCTCTTCACAAGCTATCAAGGGTTCTATAGGTGTCTTGAGCTCCTTAGAAAGTTTTTTTAAAATCTGTTTACGCAATCGGGAAACCAAACTGTCCCAATCCTGACCGTGATCTGCAGGAGTATTGATCATCACAAACCAGTTTTCACAACCTTTGGGCGCATCCGTAGGCACGTCTTTTGATGTAATATTAATGTAAATCGTAGGGTCGTTACATACTGTTTGCTCTTTAAAAATCGCATCAAATTCTCTTTTATAATCATCTGAAAAAAAGATGTTGTGTAATTCCAACTGGTCAAAAGCCTTTTGGATTCCCCAATAAAAGATAACTGCTGAGCTGGAACGCTCTTGGTTCAGAATCTTTGTCGGTGGTTTTGAATGTGGTAATAATTTTTTATAGGTTGGGAAAATATCCATATTGGAAACCACCAAATCCGCACTTTGAAATCCTAAAGAGGTTTGTACACCTTGAATTCTAGCTGAGTCGATTATAATTTCTTCCACCTTGGAATTGAAACTAAACTCCACTCCCAATTTTAAAGCCAAACGATAAAGTGATTCTGTAATCGAAACCATTCCTTTGGTTGGAACAAATGTTCCATAATGCCCTTCTAAATGTTGTATTAAAGTCATAATACCCGAAGTTTGAAAGGGATCCGATCCGTTGTAGGTAGCGTATCGGTCAAAAAGCTGAATTAGATGCGCTGAATCGAAGGCTTGTTGGTTGGCTTGATGAAGTGTTTTGGGTAATTCTAAGATATGAAGATTAACAAGCGATTTTAATGTTGCTTCAGAGAGATAGGTTTGTAATTTATGTAATGATTTTTCTAAAAAAAGGGAATGGGTGAGGTCGTATTTTTTTTGCGCTTTGTCAAGATAGCGTTTCACTTTTGCTTTTGGCTCGTCAAATACCTTTTCAATTTCATCGTAAAACTTATCACGATCGGCATAGGCTTTAAAAGTTTTCTGATCCGACCAAAAATAATTACATGCAACCTCCTTTTTTTTGTAATCGAAATGAGTTTTGGCTTTCTCGCCTGCCATTTCAAAAAGTTCAGTTACAAAATGGGGCATGGTAAACAAGGAGGGGCCGGCATCAAAGCGATATCCTTTCAGTTCAAAAGCAGAAAGTTTACCTCCGGGATAGGAATTAGCCTCAAAAACGTTTACATCATACCCTTTAATGGCCAAACGAATACTGGATGCCAAACCTGCAATACCTGCACCTATAACAACAGCTTGTTTCATTAATTAAGTTTAATCGTTGTGTCAGAAATTAAAAAAAATCTTGAAAATAAATCTTCCTTATACCACTTCTTTTGTTTGGTTTCTTTTACAATAGTAGCGTGTTCTTTTCCCTTATAAGCAAAGGTATTTACCGCTTCAAAACTCTCCCAAATACTAACTGTAGCTTGTTGTATAAAAGGTAATTCTCCAATCCCTTTAAAGTAGGAAACCCCTTGAGCATTGTTAATCGCTCGACTAGCTGCCGGTACGGCTTTCCAAAAAGAAAGCAAACGATTCCATCTCAGCGTAGCTCTAGTAATTACAACTGCTTTAAGATTGGAGTCCTCAAATCTTGATTTTTGATTCTCCTGTGTCTTAAAAGGATTTTTACCACTCCATTTGCCATGGCTATTCACAGGACTCAAAACCAACTCTCTTTGGGAGCTAGCTTTTTCTTTATATTGAAGAAAAACAGGATGCTCATTCATGCAGTCGTTGTATTGAGAACGGTCGTTCCATACTCCTAAAAATGCATAGGTAGAAAAGTCAGGAGACAAACTAAAACCACTTCCACCCCCTGTTCCTAAAAATTTAAAGAACTGCAGACCTTCTACACTTTTTAATTTACCGGCTGCGATTCCCATTTGTTTAAAAGCCCAGAATTTATTCTGCTTAAATGTAAACAAAGTTAAAGTTGTGACTGCAGGCATACGTTTGATTTATTCAAATTGCTGGATAACTAAGGTAGTTGAATTTTAAGGGAGTTGGGACTTATTTAAAAAAGAAAAACGTCTCTGTTTTGG
>CAXGYE010000224.1:0-2302 GCA_964013865.1 uncultured Flavobacteriaceae bacterium | reverse complement strand
GCGATATAAGGAAATACTTTAAGAATGGGGGGAAGACCCAAATTGTATTTCAGAGGAATGACCTCAGCAGGATCTGGACTTTGGGCTACTAATTGTTCTACCGATTGAAATAAAATAGGGTGGGTGAAGCTTGGAGCAATCTCGCTCAAAGGCTTTAAAACAAAATTTCGCTGGTGCAATTTGGGATGGGGAACCTTAAGATCACTGGTACAAATAATTTCATTTTTATAAAAAAGAAGATCTAAGTCAATGGTTCTTGCAGCATAACCTGAATCAGGTTCTCTATAACGGCCCAGTTGTTGTTCGATTTCCAAAAAAACCTCCAAAAGAGCCTGAGGGTCCAGGGTTGTATCTAGGCTTGCACAGGCGTTGTAAAAGGGTGTACTTTCAAATCCCCATGCAGGCGTCTCGTAAACTTGAGACAATTGCTTTACCGAAATGGGATAGGCTTCCAGCAAAGCGAGTGCTTTGTGAAGGAACTCCATACGGTCTCCTAAATTACTCCCAAGGGAAATAATAATTTGATCTTTCAAAACGAAATTCTAAATAATTGTAAATCTACAAAACCTTATATTTGTAGCACCAAAACATTTCTCATGAATTTTCTACGAAGTTTTTTTGCCTCAGTTTTGGGTACGTTAACTGCTGTTGGATTCGCTTTTGCAATCCTTCTTTTTATTTTTTCAGCAACAGCAAGCTTACTCAACGCTCCGTCTACTAACCAGCCCTTAAAATCAAACAGCATACTGTCCCTAGATCTGAAACTACCTCTAGTAGAACGTCCTCCTGTCTTTGATGAAATTCAGCAATTCTTGGGAATTGATGAAGAAGTCATTGCGCTACCCGATGTACTCTCTGCCATTCGAACCGCCAGTACAGATCCTAACGTTGAAGGAATCCGATTGCGTTCCGATTTTGTAACTGCGGGGTGGTCACAGGCGCACAGCATTAGAAAAGCCCTAAAAAAATTCAAATCCGCAGGAAAATTCATTTATGCCTATGGAGATTTTTTTACTCAAAAAGGATATTTTGTTGCTTCTGTAGCAGATTCTATTTTTTTAAATCCAGCAGGAGCTTTTGAATTTAAGGGTTTGGCCTCTGAAGTACTTTATTACAAAGATTTTCAAGACACCTATGGTTTTAAAATGGAAGTGGTACGACACGGAAAGTACAAGAGTGCCGTGGAGCCCTTTTTAGAAAACGAAATGAGTGCAGAAAATGAATACCAAATTAGCAGTCTCCTCAATGATCTTTGGTCAACGGTACGAGAAGAAGTTTCCTCCGACAGAGGGTTTACCGAAGAGGCTTTGGATGCTTTGATCAATGACAACACACTAAGTCTTCCAGAAGAAGCTCTAGAAGCCAAACTCGTTGATGGACTTTACTACGAGGATACATTTGACGAAAAAATTAAGCTTCGATTGGAAATGGATCTCGAAGACGAACTGAAGTTGGTCTCCCAAAACCGTGTCAATGCAAGTAACGCTTCCTATGACAGTGCTATTAAGGATCGCATAGGGATTGTTTTTGCCAACGGACCCATCTTGTATGGTGAAGGTACCGAGTCCATCATTGCCCAGGGTGTTTTCGTTGAAACGCTAGAAGATTTAGCTCAAGACGATTGGATCAAAGCGGTAGTTTTAAGAATCAATTCCCCAGGGGGAAGTGCCTTGATTTCAGAACTGCTATGGCGTACCATTGAAAAAGTAAAAGAATCCAAACCTGTGATAGTGTCAATCGGAAATACAGCAGCCTCAGGAGGGTATTATATCGCGTCGGGAGCCGATGCTATTTTTGCAGACCCAATGAGTATTACAGGATCCATAGGGGTATTTGCCACCTTGCCCAACGCAACCGATTTTTTAGAGGACATTGGGATACAAGCGCAAACGGTAGAAACCCATCCCAACGCATTGGGCTACAGTCCCTACCAACCCCTAACCCCAGCCTTTAAAAAGCAGTTGGAGAAAGGTATTGAAAAGACCTACACCCAATTTAAACAGCGGGTGGAACAAGGGCGTTCATTAGATCCGGAAGTGGTTGAAAATCTTGCCCAAGGTAGAGTCTGGACAGGAAAACAAGCCTTAGAATTAGGTCTAGTAGACCGTTTGGGAGGCTTGGAAGATGCCATCGCAGAGGCTGCAGTACGTGCAGGAATTGAAACCTACAACACCTTGGAATACCCCAAATTTGAAGAAAGTTTAGAAAGCATGTTGAAAGGAATCAGCCCCTCTATTGAACTACAAAACCCAATTGAAAATTGGATCCGCAAGGACATATTGCTATCATAGATCGGAAGAGC
>CAXGYE010000223.1:0-2365 GCA_964013865.1 uncultured Flavobacteriaceae bacterium | reverse complement strand
GAATTGAGAAACCGAGAATGCTAACAAAACCTTTAACTAAAAAAAGAAGTCAAAAACTTTATCAGTACCCAGCCGCTTGACCGTCCTTCCGACTTTCGGAGGCGCCGTGGTAAACTTTATTTTCGGCATCCCATAAGATAGCCTGATACCCCCCATAGACCCCTCTGTCAATTCCAATTTTATGTCCTCGATCTAGCAAATCACGAACGGTAGGGTAGGGAATTCCAGATTCCACACGGATCAATCCTGTGTCATGGGTTTCCCTTCCTGTGGGACTGGCTCCCCCTGTATGATCCCACCGAGGAGCATCTCCGGCCTCTTGAAGATTCATACCAAAATCGATAAGATTCATTACAATTTGAGTGTGTCCCATGGGTTGAAAATCACCTCCCATGACCCCAAAGCTGACAAAGGGTTTTCCGTTTTTAGTCACAAATGCTGGAATGATAGTATGAAAAGGGCGTTTCCCAGGTTCATAGGTGTTTGCTTGTCCGCGTTTCAGGCTGAACAATTCCCCTCGGTCTTGCAACATAAAACCTAATTTTGGGGGCGCCATTCCAGAACCCATACCTCGATAATTGCTTTGAATGAGAGAGACCATAGTTCCTTCGCGATCCGCAACGGTCATGTAGATGGTTTCACCGGCAGAGATTTCACCTGCAGCATAGGTTCCGGCCTGTTCACCAATCAATTTCCTTCTTGTATTGGCATAGTCATCGGATAGTAATTCTTTAACAGGAACTTTCGCAAAATCCATATCCGCATAATATTTAGCGCGATCTTCAAAGGCTAATTTTTTAGCCTCTGTAAATAGGTGTAGATGTTCTGGACTTCCAAAACTGATGTTTGAAAAGTCATACCCTTCTAAAATTTTAAGCATCTGTAATGCGGCAATCCCCTGCCCATTGGGAGGCAATTCCCAAACGTCGTAGCCTCTGTAATTTATGGATACGGGTTCTACCCACTCGGATTTGTGCGCTGCCAAATCTTTTGCCGATAAAAACCCTCCTTGTTCTTTGATAAACTTTTCAATGGTTTTCGCTATTTCTCCTTTATAGAACGCATCTCTACCCCTAACTGCAATTTTTTGATACGTATTGGCTAAATACTCGTTTCGATAGAGCTCCCCTTCTTTAGGAAGTCGCCCTCCATTTTGAGTTTTGTAAGTATCTTCAATATTGGGAAACCCTTGGGATTCAAAAAAAGGAACGGTCCGATGCATGTACCACGCAATGAGCTCGGTCAAGGGAAATCCCTTTTTGGCGTAATCAATGGCGGGTGCAAGGATTTCGGTCATGGGTTTTGATCCAAATTTTTTGTGGAGTTCAAACCAACCGTCTACTGCCCCGGGGACACTTACAGGAAGTGGACCGTGAGAAGGAATTTTATTCATTTTTCGTTCTTCAAAATACGCCAAAGAGAGGTTTTTAGGACTTCGTCCACTTGCATTCAGACCGTAGAGTTTTTTTGTCTTTCCGTCCCAAACGATTGCAAAAAGATCTCCTCCGATTCCACACCCGGTTGGTTCCATCAGTCCAAGTGCTGCATTGGCAGCAATAGCAGCATCAATTGCATTTCCACCATTTTTGAGCACGTCTAAACCGATTTGTGTTGCCAAGGGATGGCTAGTGGCAACCATACCGTTTTGAGCTAAAACCTCCGAACGCGTTGCAAAAGACTCTCCTGTAATTCGATCTTGAGCTGTTAAAATTAGACTCCAAAAAAGGGAGAAGATAAATAAAGAACTTTTTTTCATTGCTGTTTTTTTATAATCCTAAAGTACAAAAATTGAACTAGGTTGTTAGATGGTTTATTATCTCGTACGTAAAAGTAAATCCGTGAAGTTTGAACAAGGGTTTTGCAACACAATGAAAGAATTATTGTAATTTAGATGGCATTTAAAACATTAGTGTGAAAAAATTAAACAAACTAGCATCTAGTAAAAACCCCTTATTCGTTTCCCGAGTTTCAGGTGTTTTGATACTTTTTTTATTGAATTTAACCCTTGTTTTTGGTCAAGTAACACCAGCTCCGGACCGAAGCCAGGGAGAAGGTCCATATGACCGTTTGATTATCAGAGGGGCAACTCTAATCGATGGAACAGGTGGAATGCCCAGAGGTCCTGTTGATATTGTAATTGAGGAAAATAAAATTGTAGATATTAAAGGTGTGGGTACGCCCATGCTTCCGATCGATGCGAAGAATCGTCCCACGGGAGCTACGAAAGAAATTGACGCAACTGGCAAATATGTGATGCCTGGAATCATAGATTTGCACATCCATACCGGGAGTGAAACGAAGGCACCAGAAGCTGAGTATGTTTATAAATTATGGCTTGCCCACGGTATTACTACAGTTCGTGGGG
>CAXGYE010000222.1:0-2373 GCA_964013865.1 uncultured Flavobacteriaceae bacterium | reverse complement strand
TTTTGCATTCAACGCCAAATGCGTATGGTAAAGTGTTGTTTTTTTCATAAGTTCATTGCTAATTCTATTTCCTCAATATGAAGAATATCATTCTAGTATTTTCGATTTTTGCCTTCTTAGAGTTTTTCAGCCCTCAAAAACTCAATGGACAAAAGTCGGAACTTTCATCGGATTTTCATAACGAACGACGACAACAATTAAGAGAAAAACTTCCAAACAATTCGGTAGCAGTTTTTTTCTCTTCTCCAGTTCGAAATCGAGCGAATGATGTAGATTTTGAATACCATCCCGATCCTAACTTTTATTACTTGACCGGATGGAACGAGCCCCACGCTGTGCTTTTGTTGTACAGTACGCCACAAAAAGACGAACAAGGATCGTATTTTGAAAAACTGTATGTACGCGAACGCGATGCGCGAAACGAAATGTGGAATGGGAGGCGACTAGGTGTGGCTGGAGCATTAACTATGGGTTTTGACCGAGTAGTATTAAAGGAATTGTTTTTAACGGACAAACACGATTTCAATCGTTTTGATACCGTTTTTATGTTTGATTTTAAAAACGATGTACGAGATGGAAGTGATTCGAGTGATCTTTTTAATCTTCAAAAGCATTTTAAACAAGCGATCAACTTTCCTGAAAATTTTGACCCAGAGCGTTATCGATTGTATCAGCGTATTCGTCAAGCAAAAGTTTCGGAGGTCCCCACCATTAAAAGAATGATCGAATACTATGCAAAATCTGATCCCAGCTTGATGGAGGACAAAGTAATTCAAGATTTTATTGTCCAAGCAAAAGACGAAAGAACCTTAACCGATTTAAAGACCAGAACTGCTTTCTTGGTTCGGGATTATAATTTTGATGTGGATCAGCTGGGAACATTTATGGCCAGTTTGCGTGAAATTAAAACTTCAGAGGAACTCACCCTGCTAAAAAAAGCAATTCAGATTTCAGCTCAAGGACAGCGTGAAGTGATGAAAGCAATTAAACCAGATATGACTGAGCGTGAAGTACAAGGAATTCATCAATTGGTTTATAAAAAATACGGCGCAGCGCACGAGGGCTATCCCTCCATTGTAGGAGCAGGAGAGAACGCCTGTGTCCTTCATTACATTACCAACAACAAGACAGACATCAAAAATCAATTGATTTTAATGGACCTTGGCGCTGAGTACAACGGATATACCGCGGATGTAACAAGAACCATTCCCGTTTCTGGAAAATTTACCCCTGAGCAGCGCGCTTTGTATCAGATTGTTTACGATTCCCAAACTGCAGGGATCAATATTGCGCAAAAGGGTGCAAGCTTTCGCGAAATCACACAAGCCTGTTATACCGTAGTTCAAGAAGGACTTCTTGAACTTGGAATTATTGAGTATCCAGAGGAGTTTCAAAAGTATTTACCTCACGGAGTGGCCCACCATATCGGATTAGATGTTCACGATCCGGGTCTTTATGAAAATTTAGAAACAAATATGGTCATCACCGTGGAACCCGGGATTTATATTCCAGAGGACAGTCCCTGCGATCCTAAATGGTGGAACATAGGGATCCGAATAGAAGATGATATTTTGATTACTGATGCGGGTCCGATCAACCTCTCTGCAGATGCACCAAGAGCATGGGAGGAAATCGAGGCTTTAATGAAAGAAAAAAGTGCTTTGGACGATTTTACCTTACCCCCGTTGAAAGTAAACTAGCGGGAGAGTAAAAAATATTTCAATTCTTGATAGTCCCCGATCGGGAAACAGAACTTTTCTTTTTGAAGCACTCCTTTTAAACGTTCAGGGACCTGAATTTGTGTTTTAAGAATTTTTTCAACCGCATCCGCAAATTTAATGGGGTGGGCAGTTTCGAGAAAAAGCCCTTGATATGAGCTGGGCTCTTCCTGTGATTCGATATAGGCTTTTAGACCTAGAAAACCGACCGCACCATGGGGGTCCGCAATATACCCTTCTTGCTCATAAATTTCTTTGATTGCCTTTTCTGTTTCCTTGTCTGTATAACTAAACCCGCTCAAGATTTTTTTTAATTTGAAAAAATCATTGTTGAAGATTTTTTGGATTCTAATAAAGTTACTTGGAGCTCCCACATCCATGGCATTGGAGATGGTTTGGATGGATTTTTTTGGAGTGTATTCCCCAGACTCTAAGTATTCAGGAACGGTATTGTTTACATTGGTACTTGCGATAAAATGAGCTATGGGAAGTCCCATCTGTTGTGCAATTAATCCGGCACAAAGATTACCAAAATTTCCGCTAGGAACAGAAACGATTAATTTTTTTTCAGGATTAGGTCTATTTTTATACGCGATGAAGTAATAAAACATTTGCGCCAACCAACGCGCAATATTAATCGAATTGGCAGAAGTTA
>CAXGYE010000221.1:0-2388 GCA_964013865.1 uncultured Flavobacteriaceae bacterium | reverse complement strand
GTCTCCTTCTTCTATCATTTTATCTCATCAATATACTTAAAACTTTTTTGGCCTGCAGGATTCGCTGCTCAAGATTTCCCTTTAAAATAGTGTAGGATGCTTTCTTGACTTTTAACAAATTTTCAAAATGGAAAAACATTTCCTCTCTATGATTCGGGCGATCTCTTAAATCATCCGCTTTCCATGGGACATCTGTGTAAGTCAAAAAATAATGGTCGTACTGTAGTGTCTCTGAAAGTGCTTGAATCTCTGGCGCACAATAGCCGTCAAAATGGGTTTGTGACCAGGCTTTGGTTACTAAAATATTGGTGTCACAAAAAACAACGTCTTTCGCCTTCCATAAGGCTTTATTTTCCAGCTTTACTTGCCCATTTGCAATGACAATCAAATCCTCTAAATTACACACTTCTTTTTTTTGGTTCCATTTTTCTTGTAAATACGTTCTTGCAAATTCTGGTACCCAAGTAGTTTGATAGTATTCCGCTAAAGCTTTAGCGAGGGTTGTCTTTCCCGTAGATTCCGGTCCGTATAAAACAATTCTCAAGCAGTTTGAAGCTCTTTGCTGTATGTTTTTTTCCATTGAATGTATCCCAAGATTGCAATAAGGGTAAAGATAAGGTATTGAATACTAGTTAGACCTAAGCCTTTGTAAAGGTATAAAGGAACAGAAATCACATCCCCCACTATCCAAAAAATCCAATGTTCTATTTTCCTTCTCGCCATCAGCCACATCCCTACAAAAAAGAGCGCCGTAGTAAAGGTGTCGACAGGTGCCGTCCAATCCGTCCATTTGTCAAAAAATAAATAAATTCCGATTACAAACAAAACAGCACCAAAGAAGAGAACTATTGCCCATTTGAACTCTTTACTATTCATTTTAGCTATAGGGTTTAACACTTGATTTCCTTCTTTCTGAATCCAAAAATACCAACCGTAAATACTCATAACAAAAAAATAAGCATTAATCAGCATATCTCCTAAAAGGTTGGCTTGGAATAAAATATAAACAAAGATTCCTGTAGATAGCATTCCTGAGGGATAAACTGCAATGTGATCGCGTTGCGCAAACCAAACACTAAGTAATCCCAACAATACGGCCACTGCTTCTAGGACAATATCCAAGGTGTTATAGTTTTGGTAAGGTTCTACTAAAAAATCAAAAATCGGGTTCATAGTGACTGCGGTCTCCTTTAACCAATTTTAAATGCAACATAACAGCCTCTTCCTCCTGAAAGGTTTTTCGAATCAGTGGGATTAGTTCTTCCATTACTGGATCAAAATCACCGTAAATTTGGGTGCTCATCGGATTTTCTTTGATAACAAAACCCAATCCTCTTAGGCCTTGGATAAAGGATTTGATGGTAGGAACAAAATTTTCTTTTAAGGGGGTCAATGTCAATTCTACGGAGAGTTTCATCTGTTAAAATTTTATTGGGTTGCCAAGCTTAAGCAAAATTGGTCAAAATAGCGATAATAAAGGGTGTAGTGATGTGTTTTTCCCTGTTCAAAAACGGTCCCAGCGCCTTGGGAATCTGCTGCCTTAAACGGCTGGATACACAATTGGGTATTGAAGTGGATTCCCGGTTTGCGAAACACTTTATACAAGGCCTCCTTAGCGGTCCAAGTCTGGGTTAAAAACCGAATGTCGTTTACTTTTTCGGGATCCTGAGTTTCTTCATTATGTAGAAAGCGAGGTCCAATTTTTAGAATCTTTTTTTGATAATGCTCCAGATCAATTCCTACGGGTTTTTCAGAAATTGCAATGGCAGCGACATCTTTGGTATGGGTAATGGAAAGGTGACTTCCGTTGGTGAGGTAGGGGGCGCCGTTTTCGTCGTATTGGTGGGTTAAAGGGTCAATTCCAAAACGTTTCAGAAGCTGTCGGATTGCCAAATAACCTTTTCGGTGTACTTCGCTTCTTCTGAGGGCCAGTCGATTTAGAGCGACCTGAGAAAGCGCCAAGCCCGAAACGAGCTCACTTTCTGTTTCAGTAATCTTCCAAACCGCTATCTGAGTTATTTCTTCAATGGTTTCACAATGGCATTCAGGCATTTGAAATTGCTTAGAAAGGTTGTACTTTTGACATCTAAAATTCAAAGGTACAATTATGGAGACAAAAACATCACAACGCCTGCCCTATAAAGTCAAAGACATCGCACTTGCGGAATGGGGTCGGAAAGAAATTTTATTAGCAGAAAAGGAAATGCCGGGATTGATGGCGTTGCGAAAAGAGTTTGGCGAAGAACAACCGCTAAAAGGTGCTCGAATCGCAGGTTGTCTGCACATGACCATCCAAACTGCTGTGCTTATTGAAACTTTGGTTGCCCTTGGGGCGGAAGTGACTTGGAGTTCTTGTAACATTTTCTCTACCCAAGATCACGCTGCGGC
>CAXGYE010000220.1:0-2397 GCA_964013865.1 uncultured Flavobacteriaceae bacterium | reverse complement strand
AAATAAAAATTTAATCCTAATTAGCCTAAGGAATAGCTAAGCCTTCTCAATAAGTTCTTTTCGAACGGCTTGATTTAAAAAATAAATGGTGACCAAAGTAGACAACAAATCTGCAATGGGAAACGCCATCCAGACCCCCGATACTCCGTAATATGGGGGGAGTAAAAAAAGCAAGGGGATAAAGAAAAACCCTTGACGGCTTAGGGTCAATAATAAAGCGGGGGTGGCACGACCAATAGCCTGAAAATACGCTGATCCGATGAGTTGAATTCCAACGATAGGTAAGGCTAAAAAGACATAGCGCAACGCCATCGGAGTTTGCTCAGAGATTTCTAAATCATCAGAAAAAATTTGAGGAATCGATTCTGAAAAACTGAAAATTAAAATAAAAATTAGTGTCGCTAAAACACTTGCATAGGCAATCGAGATATTGATCGTCTTACGAACTCGTTGCCAATTCTTCGCTCCGTAATTGTATCCTGCGATGGGGAGAAAACCTTGGGTAATTCCAAAAATAGGAAAGGTGGCAAACATGAGCATTCGGCTGAGGATGGCATAAACCGTAATCGAGGCTTCTCCGCCAAAAGAAAACAGAATATTGTTGACTAAAAGAACTGTAATACTCACCATAGCCTGCCGAACCAAGGTTACCGAACCCAAAGAAGCGATCTGTTTCACCAGATCTTTACGAAGCACAAAAGACTGAATTGAGGCCTTGAGAATTGATTTTCCAGAAAGAAAAAAATAAAGAATATACGCAGCGCAAACACCATAAGATAAGGTCGTGGCCCAAGCAGCTCCCATCATTCCCCAACCCATAACTTTTATAAATAAATAATCCAGTGTCAAATTGGAAACGGAGGGTAACAACATGGCATACATTGCATTTTTGGGTTTTCCTTCTGCTCGAATTGTATTGTTGGCCATCATACAAAATGCCAAAACTGGAACCCCATACATTACAATCACATAGTAGGTTTTTGCATAGGCAAATAGCCCTCCTTTTCCTCCAAAGAGGGGGATGATTTGATCCACAAAAGCCAAACCAAAAACTACCACCAAGACTGTGAGACCTAATGTAAGTGTAATTTGATTTCCAAAAGTTGTTACCGCTTTAGAATGATTTTGTTCTCCTAAACTTCTCGAAATAATGGAGGCACCTCCAACTCCAATAGACATCCCCAAGGCGGCAATAAAGAAAGAAACTGGTAAAACCACATTGATAGCTGCTATGGCATTGGATCCAATCCACTGCCCTACAAAAATAGTATCAATCAGGATATTTAAGGACATAACCAAAATTCCAATGCCCGCTGGAATGGCTTGTTGGATGAGCAATTTCGGTATGGGAAGACTTCCTAAAAGTTCCGTGGAAGAATGCTTCATTCGGCGCTTTGCTTGTGCGCCCATTCATCAATCCATCTACTGAGTACATTCACCCACTCCTCTCGGTCATTTATACAAGGAATAACGTGTAAATGCTTTCCTCCTTTTTCTTCAAAATCTTCTGCCGCTTCCATACCAATTTCCTCCAAAGTTTCTAGACAGTCCGAAACAAATGCAGGGGTGGCAATCGCCAATTCTTTTGTTCCGTTTTTTGCGAATTTTGCCACTGTCTTGTCCGTGTAAGGCTTCAACCAAGAACCCAGTATGGAAACCCGCGATTGAAAACTGGTCGAATAGCTTCCTTCTTTTAATTCCAAATATTCCGCTACTTTGACTGACGTCATTTCACACTGATGGCGATAACAATAAGCATGCGCTGGAGACTCCTCTGAAAAACAACATTTCCCATCCATTTTACAATGGGATTTGGTGACATCGGATTTGCGAATATGCCGCTCGGGAACCCCGTGATAGGAAAATAATAAATGCTCCCAATCTTTTCCCTGAAGTGCCTCTTGAATAGAATTACCCAACACCCGAATATAATCGGGATGGTTATAAAATGGAGGCAATGAAGTAAGCTCCATTTCAGGAAAATGTGCTTTCTGAAGTTGTTCTGCTAAAACCAAAATGGTCTCTGTAGTTGCCATAGCAAACTGGGGGTACAAAGGAACCAAAAGCACTTCGGTAACCCCTTGTTGCTGTAAAACTTCCAACCCCTTTTTGATGGACGGGTTTCCGTATCGCATGGCCAAGGCCACAGGAACAGAAACTTTTTTCTGAACCTTTTCTTGTAATTTTTCAGAGAGTACAATGAGGGGTGACCCCTCCTCCCACCATATTTTTTGATAGGCTTCTGCCGATCGTTTGGGACGGGTTTTTAAGATGATTCCTTTGACCAAAAAAGTGCGAAACCACTTGGGCAAATCAATCACCCGTTCGTCCATTAAAAATTGATCTAAATACTCCCTAACGTCACTGGTAGTTGTGCTATCTGGAGACCCCAGATTG
>CAXGYE010000219.1:0-2405 GCA_964013865.1 uncultured Flavobacteriaceae bacterium | reverse complement strand
CCTTGATAGACAAAACCGCCCCCGAGGTAAGCGCGTACTGGATTTAAAGACGTTAGACTATAACC
Organism: uncultured Flavobacteriaceae bacterium; assembly: GCA_964013865.1. Lineage (GTDB taxonomy): Bacteria > Bacteroidota > Bacteroidia > Flavobacteriales > Flavobacteriaceae > MS024-2A. The sequence continues at coordinate 2,340 of CAXGYE010000219.1, read as the reverse complement.
CGCTTGTACAAACCCGTTGAGCCCTTGTGAAAGATCTGACTCCCTACTGAATACTTTATCTGCGATAAAATAGATCCCCTGTGAACGGGATTTATACGCTGATTTTGTTTCTATGTCTTGAGAATGATTCCAAAAGCCAAGCTTGTAGGTGGTTTGCGTCAGACTATCCTTTTGAGAATGGTATTGAAGTTCGTGGATGTTCATCACTCCCTCCGAACGGTTGAGTCGCCAGTTAATGGAATTGGGGTTTTCTGATTCACTTCCTGGATCGCCATCATAAATAGCGCTGTATAATACTAGATTGGGTTTTATTTTCCAGGACAGCACAGCAGCTAAAGTGGCAACAGGAAAAATGGAAGTAGGGACATTTACAGAAATATCGGGTTGGATACCGAAGGAACTGTTGACAAAAAAACTTCCAGCATCGCTTACAGCAAAAACGGAATTTAGATTGTGTTGTCCCAACAGCACCGAGAGTTGTGGATTCAACTGATGTTCATACCAAAATTCGTAGAGACGGGAATGCGACTCAGCCTCAATATTGTTCGCTACTTGGAGATCGCCCATAAGTGTGGAAAGAGAATTTCCATGGTTATTTAACAAATAAACAAAAAAACGTCCTCCTTTCCATAAGCCTAAATTTTGAGTTTCCAATAGAAAAGTCAAGTCAATGTTTCCAAGGTAGGCCCCTCCCCGATCCAAACCTCCAACTGCATTGTACGCTAGGTCTGCTGTGTACCCTCCTTCAAATTGAACTTTCTCCTGAGCGAGGGTACTATTCAATAAGAAAACTAGAAAGAAGCAGTGTAGCGCTATGCATTTGGTTAAAAGGAAGAGTGAATAGTTGAAAATCTTATTTTTTGGTTAACAAAAGTCTACAAAAATAACTAATGTACTCGCTAAGACAAGATAAATAGCGTTCAAAAAACTACTTTTACAAAGTGAATTTTTTAGCCCATGTATACTTATCGGGGAATAATACTGATTTGGCGATAGGTAACCTCATTGCAGATCGAATAAAAGGGAAAACTATAGAATGGCTTCCTTTGGAAATGCAGAAGGGTGTTTTACTCCACCGTGCCATTGATCAATTTACAGACCAACACCCCTTTTTCAAAGAGTGCGTAAGCACCTTATTTCCAAAGTACCGTCACTACAGCAGGGTGATTGTGGACATGTATTTTGATCATTTTTTGGCAGCGCATTGGGAGCAGTTTCACGAACTTCCGCTTCAAGAGTTTTCACGTGCTTTTTACAAAAAACTCCAAAAAGCAAGTGCTGACTTTCCAGAACCGATTCAAAAATTCAGCACAGCTCTCATTCGCTACAATTGGTTTGCACACTACCAAACAGTTTCTGGACTGCGTATGATTTTGAAACAAATGGAGCAACGCACACGTTTTCCCTCAAATTTAGCCGCTTCAACTGAAGATTTAGTAGAAAAATATTCCTATTTTCAGGGTCATTTTTTCGAATTTATGAAAGAGGTTATCGCCTTTACAAAAACAAAAACAAACGATTTATGAAACTTTTATTTACAAAAAATTATTGCTATTTGATCTTCTGTTTGGTCCTATTTATCTCGGGTTGTACTCCACCCAAACCGATTAAAGGAGCGGTTGTCAGTGCGCGAGAAGAAGCCTCTGCCATAGGAGTAGCTATAATGCAACAAGGAGGAACCGCCTTTGACGCTATGATTGCCACAGATCTTGCCCTTACGGTTTGTTATCCCAATGCAGGAAACATCTCGGGCGGAGGATTTTTTATGTATCGCACCGCTGCCAGGGAAGTCGGGAGTTTAGATTACCGCGAAAAAGCACCATTAGGAGCTTCTTCAGATATGTATTTAGACGAAGAAGGAAACATTGTGCCAAATAAAAGTACACTTGGAGGTTTGTCCGTGGGAGTTCCGGGGACCGTTGCGGGGCTTGTTGCAATTCACAAAAAATTTGGAAGCTTAGCTTGGGAAGACCTTGTACAACCCGCTATCGATTTAGCACGAGAGGGATACCTAGTTACTGAAAAACAACAACGCAGTTTTGAAAGTAAAAAAGAGACGTTCATTGCGCTAAATGGTCCTGACACCTTCTATGCACAGGGATTTCAAGCAGGCGATCGGGTTCAAAATACCGCTTTGGCAGAAACTTTAGAGCGCATTGCCAAGTTTGGCAAGGCCGGCTTCTACGAAGGTCCTGTTGCGGATGATCTTGTAGAACGAGTTCGAGAAACGGGAGGCATCATTACTCACGAAGACCTCTTAGCTTATGAACCCGTATGGAGAGATCCCATTAACTTCCAATACAAGGAGTTAAATATTTACTCGATGGGTCCTCCTTCCAG
>CAXGYE010000218.1:0-2433 GCA_964013865.1 uncultured Flavobacteriaceae bacterium | reverse complement strand
GCTTCTCCACGGTCTAAGATTTTACGGAACATTTCCACACCCGTAATGGTTGACTTCATTTTCTCAGCTCCCATTCCGATGATGTCAATTTCATCACCTGTGTTGGCAACTCCAGTTTCGATACGACCTGTAGCAACTGTTCCACGACCTGTAATAGAGAATACGTCCTCAACAGGCATTAAAAAGTCTTTTTCTACATCTCGCTTTGGAAGCTCGATCCAAGCGTCTACTTCCTCCATCAACTTCAATACCGTATCTACCCACTTTTGCTCACCGTTTAGTGCACCAAGCGCAGAACCCAATATAACGGGAGTATTATCTCCGTCATAGTCATAGAAAGAAAGCAATTCACGCACTTCCATTTCTACGAGTTCTAATAATTCTTCGTCGTCTACCATGTCAGCTTTATTCAAGAAAACAACAATACGAGGCACACCAACTTGGCGTCCCAAAAGAATGTGTTCTCTCGTTTGTGGCATCGGACCATCTGTTGCAGCAACAACAAGAATAGCTCCATCCATTTGAGCAGCACCTGTAACCATATTTTTAACATAGTCGGCGTGACCTGGACAGTCAACGTGCGCATAGTGACGATTTGCAGTTTGGTATTCTACGTGTGACGTGTTGATCGTGATTCCACGTTCTTTTTCTTCAGGAGCATTATCGATTTGATCAAAGCTTCTTGCTTCAGAAAAACCTGCATCTGCAAGTACCTTAGTAATTGCTGCGGTAAGTGTTGTTTTTCCATGATCTACGTGACCAATAGTTCCAATATTTAAGTGAGGTTTCGACCGGTCAAATGTTTCTTTAGCCATAATTATTGTTGTTTCAATGTTATTTTTAGGAGCGCAAATTTATTAATTTTTTTCATTTCAAAGATTGTTTTATGCATTTTTTTTGTATGTAAATCTGATTTTTAATGTTTTTAATTCACAAAGCGCTAATCCGTTGAACTCCAGTCTTTTTTTTTAAAACCAAAATGTTTAGAAATTCCTGAAGAACTTGAGTCTTTGCTAAGGGGATAAATCTTTATTTTTGTTTCTTTATGGGAAGTTTTAGATTCTTCAAAAATCCCTTTATGAATTTTGCGATTATCGTTCCTTGTTACAACGAATCCGAGCGGTTGGAAGCTGCAATTTTTGAAGATTTTTTGAAAACCCATCCCCAGTTGACTTTTTGTTTCGTGAATGACGGTTCTACAGATCATACCCTTGAGGTGCTCAAAAAGATGGAGCAACAATATCCCGAACGAGTGAACCTCATTGATCAAAATAAAAATTTAGGGAAAGCGAATGCTGTACGTCTGGGTATGCGTACGATTTTAAAAGAAAAGAACTGCGATCGCATTGCGTTTTTAGATGCGGATCTTTCCACCCCGTTGGAAGAATGTTATGCTTTGGCAAAAAAAATCGATAAATACACTCAATTTGTCTTTGCATCCCGATTAAAAAAACTGGACAACCACATCCAGCGGAAGTGGTACCGTTTTTTGATCGGTCGGGTTATTGCGACGCTGATCTCAAAAATGTTGCAGCTACCCGTGTACGACACCCAGTGTGGTTGTAAAATCTTTAGCACTGAAATTATTCCTGTCGCTTTTGAAAAACCTTTTCTTTCCCGTTGGCTGTTCGATGTGGAAATTTTTTTTCGACTCAAGAAGTTTTACGGAATAAGTAATTTTAAAGCTTTCTCTAAAGAAGTTCCGTTAAACAAGTGGGTAGATTTGGGAGATTCTAGGATCGAGCCGAGCTATGGTTTGTTGGTTTGGAAAGACTTGTTTAAAATCTATCGGCAGTACAAATGAAAAAAGCTTTACACTTCTTTTTGAACCCAAAAGGGCACCCCTATTTATTTTGGGGATTGGTTTTGATTCGTGGGATTTTCAATTTCAGCCTTCCGCTGATGGACAAAACCGAAGCGCGTTATGCAGAGATTGCACGGATCATGGCAGAAACCGGAAATTGGGTAGTCCCCCATATCGATTATGGAGTACCCTTTTGGGCCAAACCTCCACTATCAACTTGGGCAAGTGCATTGAGTATTTCCCTTTTTGGAGACCACGCCTTCTTTGTGCGGTTACCCTACTTACTTTTAGCCGTAGGAATGGGACTTTTTTTAAAACGCTACAAAAAAGGAAGCGGTTCCTATTTTCCAGGAATTGTTTTGCTTTGCTTGCCCGAATTTTATCTGCACGCCGGGGTAGTTTCCACCGATCTTTTTTTAAGCTTTAGCATTGCGTTAGTTTTTCTGAGCTTTTGGGAAGCCATGCAAAAAGAAAGCACTTCGTATTGGGGGTACTTGTTTTTTGCTGGATTAGGTCTTGGGTTATTGGCAAAGGGTCCCATAGTTGCGGTCTTGACCTTACCCCCCATTGGACTCTGGTGCTTCTTTACAGGAAACATCAAAAAAGCACTCCGCACAGCTCCCTGGCTG
>CAXGYE010000217.1:0-2461 GCA_964013865.1 uncultured Flavobacteriaceae bacterium | reverse complement strand
TTGTACGTTCCTAATTTTTCGAGATAACGTCCGTCTCTTTTTGCACGAGAGTCAGCGGCAACTAACCAATAAAAGGGTTTTCCTTTTTTTCCGTGTCTTTGAAGTCTCAGTTTTACTGGCATATCATATTAATTTGTGAGGATGCCCGATCCTCTGGTTATTAATTCTGGGGTGCAAATATAGTAGAATTTATTTTTTATAATTCAAAAACAGCTAAAAATATTAGGTTGGCTTGGCTTATAAAAATTGGTCGACGAGAGAAAAAAGTGTACTTTTGCGCACTAAATTTCAATGATAATGAACATTAGCAAAACCGATATTGATGCTTTAAATTCTGTAATTCAGATCACAGTAGATCGCAAAGACTACGATGGTAAAGTAAGTTCAGTTTTAAATGATTACAGAAAAAATGCGAATATCCCTGGATTCAGAAAAGGACACGTCCCCATGGGAATGATTAAAAAGCAATATGAGCAAGCGGTTATTGCGGATGAAGTAAATAAGTTACTCAGAGAGAATTTAGATAAATTTATCCAAGAGGAAAAACTTGAATTATTGGGAAACCCAATTCCCAAAGCGTCTGAAGAGGCTTTAGATTGGAAAGCAGATCAAATGGACTTCGAATTTGAATTGGGACTTGCACCCAAGTTTGAGGTCAAATTGGAGGTTCTGAAAAAGGTCATTCGCTACGAGATAGAACCCGAAGCTAAAATGATTGAGGAACAACTTTCCTATATTCAAAAACAGTATGGCAAATTAGTTTCCCAAAAGGAAGTTCAGAAAGGGTTTGAAATCACCGCTCAATTTAGAAATGAAGAAGCAGAGCTCGAAACAATGGTCAACTTTACCTTAGAAGACCTCAAATCTAAAAAAGCGATCAAAGCACTGAAAGAGGCCACTACAGGGGCCGTTTTAAATCTTACAGGGAAAGGACTTTTTAGTGATGAGGCCACTGGAAAACGACTGTTGAATGTGGACGATAAGAAAATTGAAGAGCTCGATTCTAAGGAAATTACCGTGGAACTTAAAGAAATCAATGAACGTATTGCTGCTGAATTAAACCAAGAACTTTTCGATAAATTGTACGAACCTGGAACGGTAACCACAGAACAAGAACTAAAAGATAAAATTAAAGCCAGTTTACAAGCCCAATTTGAGCCTCAAGCCAATCAAAAACTGATGAATGATATTTCAGAAGCCCTTGTTGAAAAAACAAAATTTAAACTCCCTGGTGATTTCTTAAAAAAGTGGATTCAGACTTCTGGAAAAGAACCGATGACCGAGGAAGAAGCTGTGGAAGAATACAACAAATCAGAAAAGGGAATTCGCTATCAACTCATTGAAGGAAAAATTATTAATGAGAACGAACTCTCTTTGACTTTTGAAGAGCTCAAAGCCTATGCTGCAACTTTGGTAAAAAATCAAATGATGCAATACGGCCAAATCCCAGAACAAGAACAATTGGATGGAATCGTTTCTAACGTTTTGTCAAACCAGGAGGAGACAAAAAAACTTTCAGAACAGTTGATGGGAGAAAAGATGCTTACTTTTTTCAAAGAAAAAGCACCGTTAAAAATCAAGAAAGTAGGTTTTGACACCTTTGTTAAAGAAGCCTACGGCAAAGCGTAATAATTTCATTAATTTTATACCAAATATGCGAGATATGGACTACGGAAAAGAATTTAAAAAATATGCAACCAAACATCACGGGATTAATGCAATGTATTACGATAAAATCGTAAGTAGTATGACCCCTTACATTATAGAGGAACGCCAATTGAATGTTGCACAAATGGATGTTTTTTCTCGCTTGATGATGGATCGTATCATGTTTTTAGGGACAGCCATTGACGACCAAGTTGCCAATATTATTCAAGCCCAATTGCTTTTTCTTCAAAGTACGGACTCCAATCGGGACATTCAGATGTACATCAACTCTCCTGGAGGAGGGGTTTATGCAGGTCTTGGGATTTACGATACAATGCAGTTCATCACTCCAAATGTCGCGACCATCTGTACTGGAATAGCAGCTTCTATGGGTGCTGTATTGCTCTGTGCGGGTCATGAAGGAAAGCGTTCTGCGCTACCCCATGCTCGGGTAATGATCCACCAACCTTTAGGAGGTGCGCAGGGACAAGCATCGGATATTGAAATTACAGCTAGAGAAATTCTGAAACTCAAAGATGAACTTTATCAAATTATCTCCAAACATTCTGGACAATCTATGGAAAAAGTCACAGAAAATAGTGATCGGGATTATTGGATGAAAGCAGAAGAAGCCAAAGCCTATGGAATGGTGGATGAAGTCCTCCAAAACGCACCAAAATAAACCCCCCTTACCATGAGTAAACCTGATCTAAACTGTTCTTTTTGTGGAAGACCAAAGCCAGAAACCCAATTGCTGATCGCCGGCTTGGATGCCCACATTTGTGACCAGTGTATTGTTCAAGCCCACGGAATT
>CAXGYE010000216.1:0-2473 GCA_964013865.1 uncultured Flavobacteriaceae bacterium | reverse complement strand
CATGTATTTTACTACTGCTAAATCGTGCGAGATAAAAAGATAACTCAACCCCAGTGCATTTTTTAAATCGTTTAAAAGATTGAGTACTTGAGCTTGAACAGATATGTCTAATGCGGCTACAGACTCATCACAGAGTAGCACTTTAGGGCCTACGGCCAAAGCTCTAGCGATGACCACGCGTTGGCGTTGACCCCCAGAAAGTTCGTGGGGGTAGCGATGCGCAAATTCGGAATCCAAACCGACTTGGGCGAGAAGCTCCAGAGCGCGCTCACGAATTGTATTGTTGTTTTTCGAATCGTGGACTAAAAGGACTTCTTCTAACGAAGTGATTATGTTTTTATAGGGATGAAGCGCAGCATAGGGATCTTGAAAAATAAACTGAACATCTTTTCGCAATTGACCCACTTGGGCTTTGTTTTTTGGATCAATTTTTTTGCCTTGCCAATAGAGCGCACCAGCGGTCAATGGATCCAAACAAACCAGCGTTTTGGCAAGTGTTGATTTCCCACAGCCCGACTCGCCAACCAGACCCAAAGTTTCTCCTGGGTAAAGGGAAAAGCTGATGGGTTTTACCGCTTGAAAATGAGATGATTTTCCCCATCCCCCTTTTGTTACATAACTTTTTTCAAGTTCTTTGACTTCGAGCAAGGGGGAGGTAGCATAGATTTTATCTTGTCGCTCTTGACGTTTGCTATAGGAGACTATTTTTGGAGAAAAAGTTCCACTTTGATAGTCTTTTAATGTAGGAAGGCTTTCCAGACGTACTCCTACTTCGGGGCGTGCAAATAATAATCCTTTGGTGTAGGGATGTTTCGGATTTTTAAATAGGGAGGTTGAAGTTCCAGATTCCACGATACTTCCTTGATACATGACCAAAACCCGATCGGCGAGTTGTTTTACTAAAGCCAAATCATGGGAGATGAACAAAACACTCATCTTGTATTTTTTTTGAAGGGATTTCAGTAGCTCAATGATTTCTTTTTGTACAGTAACATCTAAAGCCGTTGTAGGCTCGTCTGCGATCAGAAGTTTGGGTTTGCAAAGCAGCGCCATGGCAATCATGATGCGCTGTTTTTGCCCTCCACTCAGTTCATGAGGATAGGATTTTAAGATGCGTTTTGTGTCGTGCAATTGTACTTCTTCTAGTGCTCTTGTGATTTGTACTGCTCCTTCTTTTGAGCTGATGTTACGGTGAATTTTTAGGACTTCGAGCAGTTGTTTTCCACACCGCTGGGTAGGGTTCAAGCTGGACTGAGGTTCTTGAAACACCATGCCTAGGGAGTTGCCCCTGCGCTTTTGCCAATCGGAAGGGGTTAAGGTTTTGAGATCACGAGATTCAAAAGTAAGTAGTTCTGCTTCAAGGGTAGCTTTTTTCGGTTGCAGCCCCATTAGCATTAAGGCAGTCATGGATTTTCCACTTCCCGACTCTCCTACAATAGCTACAAGCTCTTGCTGTTCTATAGTAAAGGATAAGCCTTTTAGAATGGATAGATTTCCAATGGATAATGAAGCGTTTTGGACAACTACAAGTGATTTTTTCTCGATCTGCATCAACTCAAAGATACGGGTTCTAACCTATAAGTTACCCTTGAACGCTTAGGGTAATTTCTTTTTCAGTAAGCAGCGGTTCATTTCTTAATTTGAGAATAACTTGAGCTACCGTGATCACATCTTTTTCACAATATTGCACAATCCGATCAAGGTTTTTTTCTTTGTAATAAACCCCAGCAACTTGACTCCCGTCAATATCGTCTTTGGGAGAAGGAATACCCAAGACGTGTGCCATGAGTTTTAGAGAAGTGTAGTGTTTGTAATCTCCAAAACGCCAGAGATGTAGAGTGTCAAGATGCGGTACTTCCCAAGGTTTTTTATTAAAAAGCTCCAGCGGTTTAGGGAGTTCAATGCCTAGAATCAGCATTCTTCGGGCTATGTATGGGAAGTCAAATTCTTTTGCATTGTGTCCACAGAGTAAATGATAGGGGGTACTAAAATAAGTACCTACTAAGGATTTAAACTCCTTTAATAAATCAACCTCTTCACCGTAAAAACTTTTCAGTCTAAAATCTCTTGGGTTTTGTTGCGGGGTAAAATAGCCCACAGAAATACAAATGATTTTTCCAAATTCTGCCCAGATTCCAGACTTTTCATAAAATTCTTCTGGAGTCTGATCTTCTTTGCGTTGATACGCTGTTTTTTCACCAAAATAGGTTTGTTCTATTTCAGGAACCAGCTCAAAAGATTCATACAAAGGAACGGTCTCAATGTCTAGAAAAAGAATTTTATGAAGGTCAAGATTAGTCAGCATCTGGGTTGAGTTCTAAAGCGGCATCCATATACCTGTAGATATCCGGAGTAAAGGGGTCTTCTTTTGGACCTTTGGGTCCTTTGCTGTGTCCCAAACGGACAAGAATTAAATTTTCCTCTGGAAATGTAATTACATATTGCCCTAAGTGACCGCGCATCATAAAAACGT
>CAXGYE010000215.1:0-2491 GCA_964013865.1 uncultured Flavobacteriaceae bacterium | reverse complement strand
AGTCATATCAGAGGACATTTCTTTTGAGGATTCAGACTTTTCCACAGAGGAATTAGAAAGCCAAAACCAAGGAGCTCCATCTTTTATTCAGCCGATTTTGGAGGATTCCTTACTTCGCGCATTTGTCTTCCAACAGGACAAGTACAACCCTGCAATTATCGACAAGGCACAAACAAACAACTATTTGTTTCCACCCGCATTAGGACCTATTTCTCAGCCTTTCGATTTAGAAGCGTCACACTACGCGGTAGATATTGTTGTAGAAGAGAATACCCCTATTATGGCCATAGCGGACGGAACTGTCATCTTTTCAGAGTGGACTGCAGAGACCGGATTTGTAATCATATTAGAACACAGTTTAGGGATGTTATCTGTATATAAACACAATGCCACTTTGACCAAAAAACAGGGCGAATCTGTCCTAAGTGGCGAAGTTATTGCTACTGCTGGAAACACAGGCGAACTTTCAACTGGGTTTCACCTCCATTTTGAATTGTGGATGGACGGGTACCCGATGAACCCGGAAAACTTTTTTAATTTTTCTGAGGAATGATCAAAGCTCTGGGCGCAAAACTGTATGCTGCTTGGTCCCATCTTAAAAATGAGAAGTGGATAAAAACCCCTTTAGAAACCCAAGAAAAGGTCCTTGTAGAACTCTTAAAACAAGGTGCTCAAACCCGCTTCGGGAAAGATCACAACTTCGAAAAAATTAGAGACCTAAAGACTTATCAAAAAGAAGTACCTGTTCGAGATTACGAAGGATTTAAACCTTATATCGATGCGATATTGGAAGGCGAAAAAGATGTATTGTGGAAAGGAAGACCTTTATATTATGCTAAATCCAGCGGAACGACATCGGGGGCAAAATACATTCCTATCACAAAAGCCTCGATGCCCCAGCACATACGAGCAGCTCGGGAAGCGCTGTTGAACTATATCCATCATTCGGGGAATACCTCTGTTGTAAAAGGCAAGCACATTTTTGTTCAGGGCAGCCCAGTACTAGAAGACTACAAAGGGGTAGCTCTGGGACGTTTATCGGGTATTGTCGCGCATTACGTCCCTGGCTATTTGCAGAAAAACCGAATGCCCAGTTGGGAGACCAATTGCATTGAAGATTGGGAAACCAAGGTGGATGCTATTGTAGGGGAAACCCAAAAAGAAGACATGACCATCATTGGAGGAATTCCCTCTTGGGTACAAATGTATTTTGAACGATTGACGGCACAAAGCGGAAAATCCGTAGGGGAGCTCTTTCCAAACTTCTCACTTTTTGTTTACGGGGGAGTGAACTTTGAACCCTACCGCGGGGTTTTCGAAAAGCTCATCGGTAGAACACCAGCAAGCATCGAATTTTATCCTGCATCAGAAGGGTTTTTTGCCTATCAAGATCGGCAAGAGGATTCCGGGTTGTTATTGCTTTTGGATCATGGCATTTACTATGAATTTATTGTTGCACAAACCTTTTATGACGAACATCCTACAGTTCACAGCTTGGCAGAAGTTGAACTAGGAGTGAATTATGTCATGATTATTTCTACGACAGCCGGACTGTGGCGCTATAATATTGGCGATACCGTACAATTTACTGGCACCCATCCGTTTCGCATAATCGTCAGCGGGAGAATTAAACATTTCATTTCCGCTTTTGGAGAACACGTTATCGTAAGTGAAGTAGAGCAGGCGTTAAAAGAAGCAATTGAACAGCAAGAGGAGCCCGTTCGTGTCCGGGAGTTTACCGTTGCCCCACAAATTGAACCCAAAGAAGGGCTTCCTTATCACGAGTGGTTTATCGAATTTGACACTCCACCTCAAGATAAAAACGCGTTTGCTTTAAAAATTGACCAGTCCATGCAAGCCAAAAATATTTATTATCAAGACCTTATCGTAGGAAAAGTCTTACGCCCGTTGATAATTCGAGAAGTGGTCAAAGAGGGATTTACAAATTATATGAAAAGTATTGGCAAACTGGGAGGGCAAAATAAAGTCCCCCGAGTTGCAGACAATCGGAAGATTGCGGATATATTGGAAGCCTATTTAGTAAACAAGTGAAGATGCATTCCGGAAAAATAACCCTAGTATGCAACATCAAAAACACCTTTGTTGTCAAAGACATTGCGCTCTTGGAACAAATGGGGTATCAGGTTTTAGTAATTCACTCCCCCTCTTATAGTGATCCTTTGCGTTTTTTTTGGAATCGGATACGAGAAGTGCTTTTAAGCGTGATTTACCTTCCCCAGTCCAAAGCCTGCTTCAGCTGGTTTAATGATTACCACAGCAGTATTCCTTTGTTCTTTTCCCGTTTTTTTAAAACCCCTTTTACTTTGATTGTAGGCGGTTATGATGCGGTGGCAAGTCAACGTTTAGAGTACGGGATTTTTTTAAAAAAGAATTTTCGTCAAACTCTTGCCCGCTGGAATTACACCCGAGCGAATGCCATTTGGGTGGTTCATAAAAGCTTAGCAGAAGGATGTCCCAATGCGGAAAAAGA
>CAXGYE010000214.1:0-2526 GCA_964013865.1 uncultured Flavobacteriaceae bacterium | reverse complement strand
CCATGGCAGATTTGATTACGAGCGGAGTAGTACCCGGAGTAGTGATGTATAATTTGTTTTTGGAAAATGGGGTTCGGGAGTTGAATTTTTCTATGATTATTTTGCAAAGTGAATTTACGTTTTCTTTTGCTCCCCTTGCGCTGGTAGGTTTTTTGATTCCTTTGAGTGCAGGAATCCGTTTGGCCCGATTTAATATTGATAAAGAACAACAAGAAGAATTTAAAGGCCTTCCTGCTCCTGCCAATGCCTTGTTTATCGTAGCCCTCCCTTTGCTTATTGAACATCCTATTTTTGAATCTTTAAAGGAGGTGATTACGTCCTATTCCACTTTGGTTATCATCACACTACTTTCTGCAATTCTGATGAATGTACGGTTGCCGCTTTTTTCATTTAAAATCAAGTCTCTAAGCTTTCAAGAATATCAATTTCAATGGATTTTGCTGCTGCTGAGTTTACCGATGTTTTATTTTTTCAATTGGGTTGCAGTCCCCCTATTGATACTGATTTATCTTATTCTCAATGTGATTCGCAATAGCACCACCTTCAATAACTAATTTTAGTGAATCCAATAGAGGTAATCCTTGTTTAAAACGAAAGCTTCTTTTTGCGTAGTTCGAAATTTTGACCGAGGTACACCTTGCGGACCATTTCGTCCTCGGCTAGTTCTTCAGGGGTTCCTGCTTTGAGGATACTTCCCTCAAACATTAGGTAAGTTTTGTCTGTAATAGCAAGGGTTTCTTGAACATTGTGATCGGTGATAAGGATTCCGATGTTTTTCTTTTTTAAATGCGCTACGATACGCTGAATGTCTTCTACTGCCACGGGATCGACTCCAGCAAAGGGTTCATCTAAAAGAACAAATTTAGGATCGGTGGCTAGTGCTCGGGCAATTTCCGTTCGTCTGCGTTCCCCTCCGGAGAGTAAGTCACCGCGATTTTTGCGAATGTGTGTAAGTCCAAATTCTTCTAAAAGCGATTCCATTTTTTCTTTTTGTGCAGCTTTGCTAAGAGAAGTCATTTGCAGCACACTCAAAATATTTTCTTCAATACTCAATTTGCGAAACACAGATGCTTCCTGCGCTAGGTACCCAATCCCGTTCTGAGCCCGACGATACATAGGATATTTTGTAATTTCGTCTTCATTGAGAAAAATACTTCCAGCATTGGGTTTGATCAGTCCTACGATCATGTAAAAAGAAGTAGTCTTTCCCGCTCCATTGGGTCCTAGGAGACCTACAATCTCTCCTTGGGTTACTTCCAAAGAAATTCCTTTAACGACTTTCCGTCCCTTATATGATTTTTCTATCCCCTCTGCGCGTAACTTCATGATTTTATTTTGTTTCCGTTTCTAGTGCTTCCCAATATTCGTATGCTCTTCTCAAGTGGGGGATGACAATGCTTCCTCCCACTACTGTAGCGATCTCCAGCGCTTCCATAACTTGATTTTTGCTGAGTTGTTCCTTGTGACAATTTTCCAAATGATATTTTACACAGTCGTCACAGCGAAGCACCATAGAGGCGACCAAACCCAATAATTCTTTTGTGGCAACATCGAGACTCCCTGCTTTATACGCCTGGTTATCCAAACTGAAGATACGTTTTAAAGTCATGGACGCTCCATCAAGGAGCTTTTCGTTCATCCGACTGCGATATTCGTTAAAATTTGTTACGGCATCAGACATTTTTAAGGGCTTTATCTTGATTTCTGACTACTATTCTCGAAATTAAAATACTCACTTCGTAGAGAACCAGTATGGGAATACTTACAATAATTTGACTGGCAATATCGGGGGGCGTAATAATGGCAGACAGACTCAACACAACAACCAACGATATTTTCCTATTTTTTCTTAAAAATGCGGGTGTGATAATGCCTACTTTGGTTAAAAAATAGACGATGATGGGGAGCTCAAAAATGATACCCGAAGCCAACACCGAAGCTCGTAATAGGCCAATGTAACTGCTTAAATCAAAATCATTAAAAATTTCACTACTCACCGTATAATTTCCTAAAAAGTTAATCGATAAAGGGGTTACGATATAATATCCAAAGAGTACTCCGATAAAAAACAAGAGGGAAGCGATAAAAATAAAACCGCGGGCATTTTTACGCTCGTTTTCATACAGTCCTGGGCTGATAAATTTCCAAAATTCAAAAACAATATATGGGAAAGAAACAATAAAACCTGCTAAAATAGAGGTCCACAAATGAGCTGAAAATTGACCTGCCATCGTTCGACTTTGGATTCTAAAAGGGAGTTCCTCGATACAAAAACTAGTTCCCTGACCCAATGTTTGTGAGATGGAACAAAACCAACGGTAGGTAATAAAATCTTTCTGTTTGGGACCAAAGAGGAGTACGTCAAAAATAAAATCCTTAAATAGAAAAGCTACTGTAGCGATTATCAAAATTGCTAACACAGAGCGGATCAGGTGCCATCGCAATTCTTCAAGATGATCCAAGAAGGACATTTCGTCTTTAGTAGATTCGCCACTCATAGTACTTTCCTTATTTATTATTCTTCGT
>CAXGYE010000213.1:0-2546 GCA_964013865.1 uncultured Flavobacteriaceae bacterium | reverse complement strand
GTTCCGATTTCTACAAAACCAAAACCAAAGTTGGACAATTCCTGAAAGAGTTTAGCATCTTTATCAAAACCGGCAGCAAGCCCCACTGGATTTGGAAACGTGAGTCCAAAAAGTTTTCGTTCTAACCCTTTGTCCTTTATTGAAAATGCAGTGCGGAGCAAGTAGGATATACCTGGAATTTTATGAGCAATTTTAATCGACTTAAAAACGGTGTGATGCACCCATTCGGGATCGAAAAAAAAGAGCAGCGGTTTAATTATTAATTTATACATCTACTTAAAAAAAATCCCGCCTAAAGCGGGATCTGAATTATTTTATTTTTTTGCAGGGGGCGCATTTAATTTGGAACTCATTTCCAAGGAAATGGCTGAACGCTCAATTTTTAACTTCCCTGCAAGGGTTTCAATAGTGCAGGTGTTGTCTTTATCGTTTAGCTCCATGATCTTTGCATGAATCCCACTTTTGGTGACAATCCGGTCTCCTTTTTTCATCGAATTCATGAAATTCTTTTCCTTTTTTTGTCTGCGTTGCTGGGGCAGGATGATGAAAAAGAAAAATACCACCAACATTAACAGTAAAAAAGGGAGTTGTCCCGATAAGCCTTCTGACATAGGTGTTTATTTTAGTTTTGTTGACGTGCTTTGGCTTGAGCCTCGCGTTGTTGCTGCTTTACTGGGTCAGGGTTTACGTTTGCTTTGATTCGAAGCATTTCTCTTCCAGACGCAGTGTTTGCAGAAAGGGTTACAGATTTTTGTTGTATACCCGGTTTGTTACTTGAATCAAAACTTACCGTAATGGTTTGTGATTCGCCAGGTTTGATCGGCGTGTTTTTTGGATACTCTGGCACGGTACATCCACAACTTCCTCGAGCATCGACAATAATTAGGTCCGATTTACCCGTATTGGTAAACGAAAATTTGGTAGTCACTTTCTCTCCTTCCTCAATGGTTCCAAAATCGTGGTTCGTTTTATCAAAAGTCATCACTGGACCCTCTGCTTGCGCAACTGGTGCTGCAGATTGAGAAGTAGTTACTGGGTTGGCATTGGTAATTTTTTTAGCAGCTGAATCTTGACAGGCTATAAATGCAGTAAGAGAAATTGCTAAAAAAAGGCTAACTGTTTTTTTCATTAGAATCGTTTTTTATATCGTGTCAAAAATAACAAAAAAAGTGATTACATCAACCCCCTTCCTTGTTTCATCATTCGCTTTTCAGCTTGAAATTCACGAACCAATTTATCCAAAACTCCATTAACAAAATTATTACTGCTGGGTGTGGAGTAATCTTTTGCAATTTCCAAATATTCATTTAAGGTCACTTTTGTTGGTATATTAGGAAAATAAAGTAATTCGGCAATTGCTATTTTTAAAATGACTTGATCTAGCTTGGCAATACGATCAGCGTCCCAATTCGGGGTTTTACCCTCCAATTCTTTAAGAAGTTGCTCGTCTTTCGATAAAGTTTTTTCTAGAAGTGAAACCCCAAAATCCAAATCTTCCAAGTTTTCAATGGGTTTTGGAAATTGTAAGCTAGTTGATTGTTTCGGATCGAGTTGTTTTAACATTTTCATCATGAAGGTGTTGACAACTGGGAGGTCATCGATCCAGGTCAACTGGTGGTCTTCAAGATAACTATACAGATACGACGAGGGTGCGATAATTTCTTTAAAACATTTCATAACCCAATTTAAATCCTCCTTAGGCGTGGGTTCTTTGGTCTCGAAATAGGATCGGAAAGCATCGGCGGAGGTAATCTCTTTTAAAAGTGCTTTGAGAAAAGTAAACTCCAAATCCCAACGGATAAATTTTTTGTTCTTTAAGTGTTGTTCCAGCTGTGGATGCTGGTCAATGAAGAGCAAGGCTTTATTTTTAGATAAATGCTTTAGCATTTGAAAATTTTCATCGCGATTTATCTGATGTTTTTCGTAGGCCGTGAGTTGTTCCTCTGTGAAGTTCTTTAATGCTTTTAAAAGAGCTAATAACAAGAGATACAGATTAAAAGATTGGGCTACACTCTCCTTAAAAAAAATAGTTTCATCATCTAACTTTTTTTCTTCACCTAGGGAAAAGGAATATACAGACTGCATTACTTTGATGCGTATGTGTCGGCGTGTGAGCATGTAAGAGAACTTTTGAGCCACAAAACTAAATCAATAAAATCAATGGACATTGCAAACTGCTAAAAAGTTTTCTGCTATTTGCAAGGGCATTTGCGTACCTTTGGACAAGCTATGAAAGCATTACAGTTCCTCAACAAATACTTCTACAAATACCGCACCAAATTGTTTGTGGGTTTTCTAATTACCGTAGTTGCCCGAATATTTTCACTTTTCACACCCCGATTGATCGGGAATTCACTCACCGCGGTAGAACAATACGTCAAATCAGAGAATGTGAGTCTTGACTCCATTCAAGAACTCTTACTTTTTAATATTCTTATAATTATTGGTGCGAGTTTGGTATCTGGATTTTTCACCTTTTTAATGCGCCAAACCATCATCAATGTTTCGAGGTATGTGGAATTTGATTTAAAAAATGAAATCTTTTG
>CAXGYE010000212.1:0-2636 GCA_964013865.1 uncultured Flavobacteriaceae bacterium | reverse complement strand
CGGCTGCCTATGCTGAATTTACCGCCGAAACGGTTGGAGAAGGCGAAGCGTACTTAGAAGAAAGCCACCCACCCTATGTTTTAAAAGCAGATGGACTTGCAGCCGGAAAAGGGGTGCTCATTTTGGACGACCTCCAAGAAGCAAAAAAAGAACTGCGACAGATGCTTTTGGAAAGTAAATTTGGTAAGGCTTCAAGCAAGGTCGTTATCGAAGAATTTTTAAGTGGGATAGAACTTTCCTGTTTTGTTTTGACCGATGGGAAAAACTACATCACTCTTCCCATGGCAAAAGATTACAAGCGTATCGGTGAGGGAGATACAGGGCTGAACACGGGAGGTATGGGCGCCATTTCACCCGTACCCTTTGTGGACGATTTGTTCAAAGAAAAAATTGAAAATCGAATTGTCCGACCTACGATCGAGGGCCTTCAAAAAGACAGTATTCCTTATCAGGGATTTATTTTTATCGGTCTGATCAAAGTCGCGGGTGAACCCAAAGTTATCGAGTACAACGTCCGTATGGGCGACCCAGAAACCGAGGTGGTCATTCCTCGGGTTAAAAACGATTTAGTAGCGATTTTCAAAGCAGTCCAGGAAAAGCGTTTGCACGAAGTAGATCTGGAAGTAACACCAGAAACGGCAGCCACCGTGATGGCAGTATCGAAAGGCTATCCAGAGGCGTATGAAAAAGGAAAAGTGATTCTCGGGATAGAGAAGGACAAAATGATTTTTCAGGCGGGAACTCAGCTTGTAGAAGGAGCAATTCACACATCAGGAGGACGTGTTTTGGCAGTAACTTCGATAGGGGAAGACCATCATAAAGCGCTTCAAGACTCTTATGAATCGCTTTCAAAAATAGATTTTGAAGGCATTCATTACAGGAAAGACATCGGGTTTGATTTATAAAAAGGAGTGAGCAGAAGGATCTTTGTCTTCTTCTCCATTTTTGTCAAAAAGATTCAGCTGAAGTACCCAGTAAATTAAAGCGGAAAAGCCAACGATCAAAAAAAGCCAGTTGACAGAATTGGCCAAGGTCCAACTAGTCTGTTCGAGTTCTCTTAAAATACTGTAGGGAAGAAATAAGATTTCTTCAAACAACCACGCGATTCCTTCAAAAAAGTTTTTCATAAATAGGAGTTTACTTACCTTGCAAATTTAAGGGAAACCAACATGCTAGCCAACCTTTTTCGAAAAACAAAAATTATTTCCCTTTCGTTAGGTGCGTTTTTGATTTTCTTGTTGTTTGTCTTTTATCACAGCTCCTTTGAAAACCTTTCTCAACAACCCCTGTTAATTCTTTGGGATTCCGCCTTAAAGACCTCGTTCTTAACTTTGATATTACTTTTTTTGATGATACAGGAAAATCAGTATCGGCATATCAACATTTTTAATATTCACAGTCTCAGTACGGTTCTAATCCTTTTTTATTTACCCTCAGGCAGTATAACTTTAACAGGCTTACTGATTCAATTTTTTTTGGCTTTAGCGTTGCATTTTACTAGTAAAATTTTCCTAACGAAAAACACTCTGAAGTCCCTTTTTAATTTGACGCTTATTCTTTGCGGATTGGCTGTATTTGAACCATTGTTTCTCTGGTTTTTTCTGGGGCCTTTGCTGTTCTTTTTGGACGAACGGTTGAGGAATACAAAACACCTATTGGTTATTTTTATTGCTATTCTATGTACCGTTCTATGGGTGAAAACGACCGAACATTATTTCCAATTAGATCCTTTCTTTAAAGGATCTTATTCAATCAATTTTGTTGACATAAAAAAACTCCTACCAGATGAGCTTGCTCTCATTGTCTTAGTCGCATTGATTGTTTTGATTCCTATAAAAAACACCTCTAAAAGGGACGTGACCTCAAACCCTGCGGTCCAAGCCTTTCTGATCACTTGGTTATTTTTAGGAATTTACAGTTCCTTTTTGGGAGGAACGGCTTATCTGAACCCTTGGGAGTTGACACTTTTCCCACTATTGTATCTTTTGGGAATTTTTCTAAATAAGTCTTCAGACCGAAAAGGAACCCTTTTGGTTTTTTTACTTCTAGCAGTTAAAGTACTAATCTTAAGATTTTTAGTTTAAAACACTTTTCTTAAACATCGTCGTAATCAACACTAATTTTTTCGCTTTGTGCAAGGGCTTGACAGGTTAGGACCAACCCTTCTTCAATTTCCTCATCCGTCAGAATCTGATTGGTTTGCATTTGGGCCTTTCCTTCTGTTATTTTACCAATACAACTGCTGCAAACGCCCCCTTGACACGAATAGGGTACGTCAAGTTTTGCTTGTAGTGCGATATCGAGCAAGGTTTTTTCAGGAATCAATTCCACCGTGTGTACGACCTGGTCACAGGTGATCTTTAGCGTACCTTTTTCTGCTCCATCTGAGACCTCAGTAGATTGGCTACTGGTCGTAAAAAGTTCGAAAAGAATATTTTCTTTGGCAGCGTCTTTTTCAAGCAAATGCTTTTCCGAAAGACGGATCATCGCCTCAGGACCACAGAGGTAAAAACGTTCAGGACTTACAGTGGCTTGATTCAAGGCATAGTTTAAAAAAGCGTTGTCAACTCTTCCAAATTGTGCACCTTCTACATTTGCTTGGCTAAAGATCCAGTGAACTTTAAATTGCTCAGGAT
>CAXGYE010000211.1:0-2664 GCA_964013865.1 uncultured Flavobacteriaceae bacterium | reverse complement strand
CACATCAACTCCATCAACAGAGTGACCGAAATACGGAAAATTTTATAGAGGTCAACTGTGCAGCAATCCCCTCAGAATTGATAGAAAGTGAGCTTTTTGGCCATGTCAAAGGGGCCTTCACCTCTGCGGTGAAAGACCGTTCAGGTAAATTTGAAGCAGCAAACAAAGGAACCCTTTTTTTAGATGAAATTGCAGACATGAGTCTGGCAGCCCAAGCAAAGGTGCTACGTGCGCTACAAGAGCGTAAAATTCAACGCGTAGGGAACGAAAAAGAGATTGCTGTGGATGTACGTGTGATTGCAGCTACAAACAAGGATTTAAAAACAGAAATTGAAGAAGGTCGTTTTCGTGAAGATTTATACCACCGCCTCGCAGTCATCATGATTCACGTACCCGCACTCGGAGAACGAAAAGAAGACATTCCCATCTTAACCGAGCACTTTGTGGATTTGCTTTCTAAAGAACAAGGACTGGAAAGAAAAACCTTCTCTAAAGAAGCTTTAGAGAAATTAAACAACTACCCATGGACAGGGAATGTTAGAGAGTTACGCAATGTCATAGAACGCTTGATGATCCTTGGTGACAACCCAGTAAGCGCAGAAAACATTGTTCAATTTGCACCTAAATAATATGACGAAGCACATCTACAAGATTCTTTTTTTTCTTTTTCTTTTTCAACCCCTATTAGCGCAAAAAAAGAATCACGAACAACAAATCAATGAGATTTTTAATCTTGCCCTTACCCAAGGACAATCCTATGACTGGCTGGACTATTTAACCAACCAAATAGGGGGTAGGTTGTCCGGATCTTTAAACGCAGAACGCGCCGTAAAGTGGGGTGAAGAAGCGCTACAAGGTTTAGATTTAGACCGGGTGTATCTCGAGGATGTGATGGTTCCTAAGTGGGTACGAGGTAATTTTGAATACGCCAGTATTATTACGGGTCCCGGAATGAGTATGAATGTTCCGGTTTGTTCTTTGGGAGGATCCATTGCTACCCCAGCTGCAGGGCTTCGCGCACAAGTAGTTGAAGTCAAAGACTTTGAAGAATTGGAGGCTTTGGGAGAAGAAAATATTAAAGGGAAGTTTGTGTTTTATAACAGAGCCATGCCCGCAGATTTAATCAATACGTTTGATGCCTATTCCAAAACAGTAGATCAGCGATCCAGTGGTGCAGCCAAAGCAGCGCGTTTGGGCGCTGTAGGGGTCATTGTTCGATCGATGAACTTGCGATTGGATGATTTCCCACATACTGGAAACATGCGTTATGGAGATCTTCCCAATAAGATGCGTATCCCTGCAGCGGCCATCAGTACCAATGGGGCGCAATTACTCAGTTCCATGCTCACACTAAACAAGGAGTTGTATTTTTATTTAAAACAAGACTGTAAAAATTTTCCCGATGTACCTTCTCATAATGTTATTGGGGAAATTAGAGGGAGTGAGTTTCCAGATGAAATTATTGTAGTGGGAGGACATTTGGACTCTTGGGATTTGGGGGACGGCGCACATGACGACGGGGCTGGGATTGTCCAGTCTATGGAAGTACTGCACCTCTTTAAGAAAATGAACTACCAACCCAAAAGAACAATTCGCGTAGTGCTCTACATGAACGAAGAAAACGGTTTAAGAGGAGGGACCACCTATGCTAAAAATGCAAAACAAAAAGGAGAAAACCACCACTTTGCTTTGGAATCCGATTCTGGTGGATTTACTCCGAGAGGATTTTCTTTTGAAGCAAATCCAGAACAATTTAAAAAAATTGAATCGTGGAAGCCCTATTTCGAACCCTATCTAGTCGATCGGTTTACCCTCGGAGGGAGTGGCGCAGATATCGGTCCGCTTCGCAATGGGAGCACCGTACTTTCGGGTTTACTTCCTGATTCGCAGCGGTATTTTGATTTTCATCACGCAGCCAATGATACCTTTGATGCAATAAACAAAAGAGAACTGGAATTGGGTGCCGCAGCAATGACCAGCTTGATTTACTTGGTTGATCAAATGGGCTTGTAACCCCACCCTCTCATGCTTCAAGCTCTTACGCCATACACTAAAGAATTTCGCTTTAACCTCAATCTGGCTTACCCCGTCATTATTGGGCTACTAGGACACACCTTGGTCCAATTTATCGACAATGTCATGGTCGGTCAGTTGGGTACTGCAGAATTAGCTGCCGTTTCACTGGGAAATAGTTTTTTCTTTGTGGCCATGTCTTTAGGTATTGGTTTTTCTACCGCCATCACTCCACTTATCGCAGAAAGCGACGGTATGAAGAACGTATTGCAAGGGCGTAATGTGTTTTTTCACGGACTGATCCTTTGCTTCGTTTTAGGGATATTTCTTTCGGCAGGAGTTTTGTTGAGTAAACCTTTATTATTCCAAATGGGACAACCTGACGAGGTTGTGGACTTGGCCTTTCCCTATCTGCAATGGGTGGGAATCTCTTTACTTCCACTGGTAGGCTTCCAAGCTTTTAAGCAATTTTCTGAGGGACTTTCCTACACCCGTCCAGCCATGTATGCGACACTTTTTGGGAATGTAATCAACGTGATTTTGAATTACTTTCTCATTTTTGGATATTGGATATTTCCTGAAATGGGAGTGGAAGGAGCTGCAATAGGCACCCTTCTTTCACGTTGTTTTATGCTGCTCTTTATGGCGGGG
>CAXGYE010000210.1:0-2673 GCA_964013865.1 uncultured Flavobacteriaceae bacterium | reverse complement strand
CTACACTCTTTCCCTACACGACGCTCTTCCGATCTGAGAGAAAATCATGATTGATCATCATGAAGCGCCTGAATCCTATGCTTCATTACAATATTCTGATCCTTCCATGAGTTCTACTTGTGAAATGGTTTACAAAGTTATCCAAGCCCTAGATGAAACGGCTTTCAATAAAGATATTGCGAGTTGTTTGTACACGGGAATCATGACCGATACAGGATCTTTTCGCTATTCTGCAACAACCTCAGATACCCATCAGGCCATTTCACATCTTATCCGATCGGGTGCAGATGGAACTGAAATTCATCAAAAAATTTATAATAGTGCTTCGTTAAACCGATTAAAATTATTGGGGATTACCTTGTCTAATCTACATCAAATTTCAGAGTTACCTGTTGTCTATATGACCCTTACACAGGAGGAATTAAGCTCATGTAATTATCAAAAAGGGGATACGGAAGGATTTGTAAATTATGGCCTTTCATTAAAGGGTATTGTTTTTTCATGTATCCTAATCGAAAATGAAAATGAAGGAAAAATAAAAATGTCTTTCCGATCTCAGGGCGATTTTTCAGTCAATGATTTTGCTCGAACCTATTTCAACGGGGGTGGGCACCACAATGCTGCTGGAGGAATGTCTATGGACAGTATGGAAACTACAGTAGTACGATTTAAAAGTGCTGTTAAAGAAGTAGCAGGTCAATTTCACTAAAATAAAAACGATGCGATTCGCACTTATTGTAATACTCCTCTTTTCCAGCTTTTCTTGTACAGAAAACAAAGCTCGCTATCCGTTAAACAAGAAGAAACAAGTCTTTTTAAACAGTTCTGCTGAACGAAACAAAATGCTTTTAGCTCGAGATGAAGCCCTGCTCAAGAATGCGGCTACACGAGATACTTCCTTAAACTTTCTGTCCTCTGAAGCAGGATTTTTATATGCTTATGTCAAACAAGCTCCAAAATCACTTGCTCCCCCTCAAAAAGGGACTACAGTGCGTTTTCAGTATCAAATCGAAGATTTAGCAAACAACCTACTCTACAGTACCTCTGAGCTGGGAATTGTTGAATATGCTGTAGATCAAGAAGACTTGTTACCCGCACTTAGAGAAGGAATTCGGATGATGCGCCCAGAGGAAGTTGTTGTATTTCTTTTTCCTTCCTACCTTTGCTATGGGTATCAGGGAGATGGAGAAAAAATTGGTGTCAATCAGCCCCTTCGCTTCACTCTAGAACGCCTACCTATCAATTAATACTTAAACTCAAAACATGAAAAAACTTTTCCTCTCAGTGCTTACAATCAGTTTGTTATTAGGCTGTAAATCCCAATACCCAGATTTAGAAGCAGGCCTTTATGCTGATATTCAAACTGACAAGGGAGTCATACTTGTTAAACTGGCCCATGACAAAGCTCCGATCACAGTTGCCAATTTCGTCTCACTTAGTGAAGGTACCCATCCATTAGTAAGTGAAGAATTTAAATCCAAAAAGTTTTATAACGGCCTTAAATTTCATCGAGTCATTGCAGATTTTATGATTCAAGGGGGAGATCCCTTAGGAAATGGTTCTGGAGGTCCAGGATATCGTTTTGATG
The DNA here is from genome assembly GCA_964013865.1 of uncultured Flavobacteriaceae bacterium. Lineage (GTDB taxonomy): Bacteria > Bacteroidota > Bacteroidia > Flavobacteriales > Flavobacteriaceae > MS024-2A. The sequence continues at coordinate 1,085 of CAXGYE010000210.1, read as the reverse complement.
ATGAATTTAGTGAACTCACTCACAAAGGACCTGGTATCTTGTCAATGGCGAACAGTGGACCTGCCACCAATGGAAGTCAATTTTTTATTACACACAAGGCAACTCCCTGGCTAGACGGAAAACATACTGTATTTGGTGCAGTTATCGAGGGCCAGGAAGTAGTGGATAGCATCGCTCAAGACGACCTCATCAATGAAATTAACATCATACGAAAAGGCAAAGAAGCACGTCAATTTGACGCGCCTGAAATCTTCAAAACTTATTTTGAAAATAGAGAAGCCCTCGCCAAAGAAAAAGAAGCAAAAAAGGCAAAAATAAAAGAACAAAATATCACAAAGTTTGATTCTTTAAAAGAAAAGTCAACCTTGACCAACTCAGGCTTACAGTACATTATTAGTTCCGAAGGAAGCGGTAAAGCGGTTACTTCTACAAATAAAGCCCTGGTCCACTACGCGGTGTATTTTGTAGACGGCACGCTCTTAGAAACGAGTAATGAAGAAATTGCAAAACAAAACGGGGTATTCAATCCTCAGAAGCTCAGTGCGGGCGCGTATGCACCCATCATGGCAAAAGTAGGTCCAGAAGATCGCATGATCGAAGGATTTAAAGAAGGGATACGTTTGCTAAAAGAAGGCGATAAAGCAACACTTTTTTTACCCTACACCCTAGCCTATGGCGCACAGGGAACCAGAGGTATTCCTCCTCAATCTGATTTGATTTTTGAAGTGGAAGTCACCTCCGTAGAACAATAAAATAACAATCGGGCCAGGTCTTTTCCTGGCTTTTTTTATTCGATGAAAAGAACCCATTTCATACTAATTGGTTTGTTGCCGATACAAGGACTATTCCTGATGCTGCTCAAGAAAAACCCCTCTTGGGTTGAGGCTTACTACAGTCAAGGCTTTTATCCCTTTATTTTTGATACACATCGTCTCTTCTTTGAGAAGTTTTCTTTTTCATTGGGAGACCTACTTTATGCTCTTGTAGTTTTTTTTATTGTAAAAAATACCATTTCAGTTTTCAAAAAAAAGAATCAGTCGTGGGAAACACTGTTTCGTCGTAGCTTCGCTTTCATTTCATTAGTT
>CAXGYE010000209.1:0-2718 GCA_964013865.1 uncultured Flavobacteriaceae bacterium | reverse complement strand
TAAGAATCACGATCAAATTGCTGAATCTAAATTTAGATTCAGCAATTTTTTTCTCAAACCTTTTATCTTTGTTGAAAAGAATTAGATGCTTTTATTTATTAGCGGCGCAGAAATCGTATTTGTCTTTTTCATAGTCCTTTTGGTCTTTGGAGCAGATAAGATTCCCTCTATTGCGAGAACACTGGCAAAGGGAATGACTCAGGTGCGCCAAGCAACAAACGATATCAAAAGCGAAATTCAAAAAAGTGTAGATGTAGATGTTGAAAATCCAACAAAAACACTTGCGAAAGATTTCACAAATGAGGTGGATAAGGTCAAAAAAGATTTTGATGACCTAGGGGATTCCATAAAACGCGATCTTTAACGAACCCAACTCAAAGTAAGTCCATCACGGAAGGGGAGTAGTACGGTTTTTACTCGAGGATCTTCTTTACGTTTTTTGTTGTAACGCTGTAGGGCTAGGGTGCTTTCATCTTTGGCGTCGGCTTTGTGAAGTACTTTTCCACTCCACAGCACATTGTCCGAAATGATTAAACCCCCTGAACGTGTTTTGGGGAGTACCTGTTCAAAATACGTGTCGTAATTTACCTTGTCTGCATCGATAAAAACCAGATCAAAGGGTCCCTCCAATTTTGGGAGTACTTCTAATGCATTGCCTAAATGTGCCTGAATATTATTTTTGAACGTACTTTTCATAAAATATTTTTGTTGAAAATGGACCAGTTCTTCATTGCAATCAATCGTATGGAGCACCCCATTTTTATCAAGTCCTTCTGCAAGGCATAGTGTAGCATAGCCAGTAAAAGTCCCGATTTCTAAAATTTTTCTAGGCTGCAAGAGATGAGAAAAAAGAGTCAAAAGTCTTCCTTGCAGCGGTCCGCTCAGCATCCGGGGCTGTAATACTTTCTGATGCGTTTCTTTTTCCAATTCCAACAGAAGTTCAGGAACGGAATCGCTATGCGACAGAGCATAAGCAATCCATTCTTCTTGGATTGCTTGGTGATTAAGATTTGGGTCTTGCATAGGGAAAGCGTTCTAAAAGTTTTGGGTTGGCATAGCCATCCAATCCGTTGATACTTACAACTTCTCCTTGGTCTAGCTGAACCCAACCATCCTCTAAAAGTAAGGGATCTGAAATGTAAAGATGTTCGATACGCCCTACAATTAAAAGGGTATCGTTCTCCTTGATGTGGTATTCATTTTCATAACGACAACCCATTTGAATCGGGCTCCCCTTGACATAAGGAGCTTCCCAAGATTCTTTGCGTTCTACTTCTAAATCTGTGCGGTCAAATTCGGATACTCCTTCAGGATATTTGGCCGAGGTATGATGGGCATCTACTATCTGATTTGTTGTAATGGCATTTAGGGTAAAAACACCCCTCGCTTTCATATTGGAATAGGTATGTCTGGGAACGGTTGTTGGACGTAAAATAAAACCGATAAGTGCTGGATTACTACCTAGATGAACCACAGAACTGAAAACAGCTAAATTCTCTTTTCCTTCTTTCGATTGGGTCCCGATTAGATGAGCAGATTTATAGCCCGTGACACTATTGATTAAATTCAGACGATAGATTTTCGGTAATTCCTCAAGATCTTTGAGTTTAAAGTAATGCATTGATTTTATTTGCAAAGATACTAAAGGAAGATTAGGTTTATTTAGAATTTACATTCTTGTCAAAACGAAGTACAGCAAGAATTAAAACACTTATCACTACGACCAAAGAACCAATAAAAAGATAATGGTCGGGAATCTGATTAGTGGCCAAAAAGCCTGAAAGTATTTTTTTATCCAAAAACGAGATGAAAATAGCTAATGGAATGAGGATAAGTGCAAATCTAAAGCGTTTGATAGAATTCATTTTTAGTTTTATTGTAACACTAAAATAAGAAGAGATTTGTTACTTTTAATAAAAAAACAAAGATATCGTTCAATGATACAACTTTACATACTACTAATTGCCCTATTTTCAAATTTATTTCAGCCTACTTCAGTAGAAGGGTTGTGGATCACCCAAGATGACGAAACAGGGATAAAGAAATCTGAGGTTTTGTTATATAAAGAGGATGGGAAACTCTATGGAAAAATTATCCGTTTACTATTGCCCGAAGATCGAGGAAAACGTTGTCAAAACTGTAAGGGAGCTGACAAAAACCAACCCATTGAAGGTTTGGTTATCGTAAAGGATTTGGTCCTAGAAGATCAGGTTTGGGAAGAAGGGACCATCATGGATCCGAAGTCGGGAAAAGTGTACGATTGTTATTTGAGTTTAGAAGATTCTAAAACCCTTAAAGTTCGGGGATTTTTAGGATTTTCGTTGTTGGGAAGAACCCAAATTTGGAAACGCCAAGAATAAAACGGACCTGTTCTTTAGCGTCCTAATTTTTTATCTATGCTAAAGTTACTTAAAAAACTGTTTTTTTATTTTTTATTGTTTACAGGAATCATTTTGTCTACATCGCATTTAGGAGACAATTATATGGGTATTAGTGATGAAGAAGGGTATTTATTAACTTTGGGTATTTGTTGCCTTACGGCTTTCTTTTTAGAATATTTTATTCCTAAATTGAGAAATAAGCAGTAGTTTGAAACTCAAAATCTAGGGACGCGATAACAACTGTTTTTCAGAGAAAACAATATATTTGCAAACCTATTTCGTCAATATACGGGTGTTTAGCTCAGTTGGTTTAGAGCGCTACCTTGACAGGGTAGAA
>CAXGYE010000208.1:0-2734 GCA_964013865.1 uncultured Flavobacteriaceae bacterium | reverse complement strand
AAAGAGCGCGCAAAACTTTTAAGCTATGAGTCTCATGCGGCTTTTGTGCTAGAAGAACGTATGGCAAAATCAGAAAAAGAAGTCCAACAGTTTTTAGACGATTTGAGCGAAAAAGCAAAGCCTGCCGCAAAAAAAGAATGGGAAGCCATGAAAGCCTTTGCTAGAGAAAATCTAAATCTCTCCGATTTGGAAAAATGGGATACTGCCTATGCTGCTGAAAAATTAAAACAACGTGAACTGGAGTTGGACGAACAGAAACTCAAACCTTATTTTCCATTAGATCAGGTGCTGAAGGGGTTGTTTGAGGTGGTCAACAAACTCTACGATTTGGAGTTTAAAGAAAACACATCCCTAGAAGGGTATCACAGTGAAGTACGGGTTTTTGAAGTAATGCGAAAGGGAACTTTTTACGCCCTACTTTACACGGATTTTTTCCCACGTCCAGGGAAGAGAAATGGTGCCTGGATGACCAGTTACAGATCCCAAAAAAAAGACCAACGACCACACATCTCCATTGTTTGTAATTTTTCTAATCCTACAAAAACTCAACCTTCTCTACTGACATTCCAAGAAGTCACTACGTTGTTTCACGAGTTTGGTCATGCTTTACATGGGATGTTAGCCAACACAACTTATAGTGCGTTGAGTGGAACAAATGTGTTTTGGGATTTTGTAGAGCTCCCCAGTCAAATTATGGAAAACTGGTGTTATCAGCCAGAAGCACTTGCGCTTTTCGCAAAACACTATGAAACGGGTGAAATCATCCCACAAGATTTGATAGAAAAAATCAAAAAAGCAGCTCATTTTCAGCAAGGCTTACAAACCCTTAGGCAACTGAGTTTTGGGTATCTGGATTTGTCTTTTCACAACTCTAAAGCCCTTCAAATCGAAGATGTAAAAGCGCATGAAAAGGAACAACTGGCACCGCTACAATTTACCCAAGACACCGATGAAAACTGTATGAGTACAGCTTTTTCACATATCTTTCAAGGAGGGTATGCTGCGGGTTACTATAGCTATAAATGGGCAGAAGTTCTGGATGCAGACGCATTTGAAGTTTTCCTGGAAAATGGGATTTTTAACAAAGAAACTGCTACCCAATTTTTGGATCATATCCTCTCCCAAGGAGGGACTGCACACCCCATGACATTGTATAAACGTTTTCGTGGAAAAACCCCTGATCCTACGGCACTATTGAGAAGAGCAGGTTTGGTATAAACCTACTTTTTTTTTAAATTAGGGCTATAAAGTTTTTCTTTTTATGCCCCAAAACTTGAAACTAATCGGATTCTTATCTGTACTGTTGTCCTGCACCTCCGCTGATGCACAAATCAGTTTTTTTGGTGATCTGTACATCGGAGGGGGTAAAGAAGTTCACGTGGCCTTTAATGAAACTTTTTTTAGTGGGGGGCAAATTAAAACAGAACGAAAAGGAGAAAAAGGGATCCTCTCCTTTGGAAAACAAAGCAAATGGGAACAGCTGGAAGAAGGTTCTTTCGTGGACGGAGTCGTGCGAATTTATCACGAGGGTGACTTTACTTTTCCAGTGGGAGAACAAACTGTATTCAGTCCTCTTTCTTTATTCTTAAAGAAAAATGAAGGCTTTGTTGACGTAGCTTATCAAAATCAAATTCCTTTACTCTACCCTACTAATAATAGTACTTATGAAATTCCAAAGGATCATTTTTGGAGCTGGGAATCAGCTGGAGCCACCGAGGGTACTGTGCAAATTCATTGGACACCAAGCCACCAATTACAACAACTTTCCTATCACCACCTAGACCCGAATGCGTTACATCTTGGACTTTTATCTTTGGGGTACTGGAACCTTACCCCATCTCATTTTTCATCCAACCTGTTTCTTGAGGATACTCCATTTAGCGTGGATTTTGGATCCGCAAGAATTTTAAATCCGGTAAATCTTTCTGAATATCAGGGACTGACTTTTTTAATTGAAAAAGAGCCTCCTGCAGTCTTAAAACTTGTCAGTCAAGTCATTACCCCCAATGGAGATGGAATCAATGACAGCTGGAAAATTAGTGGATATCGGTTTACCGAACGAAGCCGAATTTTTATTTACAATCACGGAAGAGAACAAGTCTATCATTTTGAAGGATTGTACCAAAACGATTGGGATGGAAGTTCAGAAAACACAGGTGAAATCTTGAATCAAGGAAGTTATTTTTACACCATCGATTGGGAAGGTGATTCCAGGATTGACTTGGAGGGATGGCTCTATATTAAATCCAACTGAGATGTTTCGCAATCTAAAACATAAATCTACGCTGCTCCTTTTGCTTATAGGCATTCATCTGTCGGCTGGGCAAGAAGCTTCAAATCAACTTCTTTTTCCAAAGCAACTGCAGTGGACCAATCCTGCTTTGGTCGGAATTGAACAGGAAAAAAATATTGGCCTCTTGATCGACAGTCAATGGTTGGGCGTTAAAGATGCTCCGAAACAACAGAGTTTATTTTTTGAATCCTCTTTTGAAAATCAAAAAATAAATTTTGGAGCCTTGATTCGCAACCGTTCTCGATTTGCAGAAAACAGCACGCAGTTATTTATCCAATTTGCTTTCCCCATTCAATTGACAAACGACAGCTACCTTCACCTAGGAGTACAAGCCGGAGGTGATTTTTACGAATTGAATTTTGAATATTTAAGCTCTGTGGATGGTGTCGTAAAGGATCCCTTGTTACAAAAACAACTGCGTTTGATTCCTAACACGGGGGT
>CAXGYE010000207.1:0-2760 GCA_964013865.1 uncultured Flavobacteriaceae bacterium | reverse complement strand
ACAAAAATCAAGATCTCGAGCGGCAGCCGCTTCCAAAGCAGGAGATTGGGTAGTACTCAGCACTTCTGAAAAGGAAGACTTTATTGGTTATGATCAATTGACTTCCAAAGTTCAGATTACACAGTATCGAAAAATGACAACTTCCAAAGAGGGTGATTTTTTTCAGCTGGTCTTTGATTCCACTCCTTTTTATCCAGAAGGGGGAGGTCAGGTAGGTGATAAAGGCTATTTGGAATCGTCCAATGGGGATGTTTTTTATATCCTAGATACCAAAAAAGAAAACAATTTAATTATTCATTATTGTAAAAACCTACCAGAAAAATTAGAGGCGACCTACACGGCTGTGGTAGATCCTAAACAACGTCAACGCTCGTCTTCTAATCATACGGCAACCCACCTTATGCATCAGGCATTACGCTCTGTTCTGGGGAATCATGTCGAGCAAAAAGGCTCCATGGTTCATTCGGGAATGTTTCGTTTTGATTTTTCTCATTTTGCCAAAGTGTCTCAGGAAGAGCTCAAAGCGGTTGAGCAATTTGTAAACGCCCGCATTCAAGAAAAATTACCCTTGGAGGAGCAGCGAAATACTCCTTTTGCTCAAGCCATCGAACAAGGAGCAATAGCGCTATTTGGTGAAAAATACGGAGAGGAAGTACGTACCATTCGCTTTGGACAATCCGTGGAACTCTGTGGTGGGACACACGTTGCCAACACTTCAGAAATATGGCATTTTAAAATCACCTCAGAGAGTGCCGTGGCCTCGGGAATTAGAAGAATCGAAGCCATCACAGGAGATGCTGCCAAAAACTATTTTGAAGAACAAACAGCACTCCTTGAAAATGTAAATCAGCTTTTAAAACAAGCACAAGACCCCTTGAAAGCCATTCAAAATTTGCAGTCAGAAAATGCAACTTTAAGAAAAGAATTGAATACCCTTTCAAAGTTAAAAGCGCAAGTAGTAAAAGAGCAGTTGACTCAGGAAATACAAACGCTTTCAGGAATCCAATTTATTGCCAAAGAAGTGGATTTGGATGCTCAAGGAATGAAAGACCTCAGTTTTGAGATGGGTGCCAACTTGGACAAAGCGATCTTGATTTTGGGATCTCAAAAAACGGGAAAACCCTTACTGAGCTGTTATGTGTCTAAAATTTTAGTCGAAGAACAAGGAAAAGATGCGGGTAAAATCATTAGAGACTTAGGGAAGTACATCCAAGGTGGTGGTGGGGGTCAGCCCTTTTTCGCTACTGCGGGGGGAAAAAAAACCGAAGGAATATCCGAGGCGTTAGAAGCGGCGGAAAAAATTTGTTTTCCTTAAACTTAAGGTTCTAAATTAGGCGGGTAGTTTGCTACAATTTCTTCTACAAATAAAGCAATGCGTTCGTCTCTGTTTTTTGTGTTTTCAGTAATGCCTCCTCTACCTTTTCCTTGCCAAACCAACTGTTTGGTAGTAGCATCGATAATGTTCACATAGAGCGTTCCTTCCGTCTGCGAACTTACTGTGTTGTAACTAGGCCCTCCCCAAAACCAAGGATTGAAGCCCCAGCCCCAGCCCCAGCCGAAGTTGTTCCACGTATTGACATAAATTTTTTCTTTGGCTTGGGTTGTAAAACCGATCAAAAGATCAGGAGTTTCTGATTTTGAAAGTCCTTTGCGAGTCATTTGCGTATCGAGCGCTCTTAGAATACGTCGCTTATCTAAATCGGAAATGTCAACTTTATCAATCTCGGGCTTGAAGTAAGCAAAGGTTTCATATCCAGAAAAATCAACATCTCGGTCAAAATCTGAATATACTCTTATGGACGAACACGCCCCTAAAAATAAAAACGATAGAAGTAATGCGGCAGTTCTCATAGCTAATGTGACTTTTATTGGTTGGATTTAAATCAAAAATAGTGCCGAAAAAATCAATTGCGTTTGGAATCGTATCCATATGGACAATGACGGCAATTGCTTTTACAACAATATCCGCGCTTCAGATGATATTTCTCGGTAAAAACCTTATAGCCCTCAGGGGTTAAATAAAAGTCTCCTTCTTCCAGTGGAGGTAATGAATCCAATCTCAATTTATGTACTTTTAAACATGCAACTTTTTGACACTTCCAAAAATAGTATAAATCAACCGGTTGGTGTCATAGACGGCCATTCGATTTACATAAAACGAGAGGATATGTTGCATCCTGTAGTTTCGGGGAATAAGTTTAGAAAGCTCAATTATATTTTTCAGGAGATCGTGACGCAGCAAATTGATGTTGCCCTTACTTTTGGCGGTGCATTTTCAAATCACTTAGCAGCCACTGCTAGTGCAGGTCAATTAATGGGAGTAAAAACTATTGGAATCGTTCGAGGGGAAGAGTGGCAAAATAAAATTTCGGAAAGTAATACCTTATCGTATTGTGTGTCGATGGGAATGCAACTATACTGTATTTCAAGAAGCGCGTATGCGGAAAAAGAGGCTGCTGAAGAAGTTCAAACGATTTTAAAACAGCACTCCAACTACCGCTTGATTCCCGAAGGAGGTACGGAAGCTCTGGCTGTGAAGGGATGCACTGAAATTCTCAACCCAAAAGATTCATCGTATGATGTGATTTGTTCTAGTGTAGGTACGGGAGGGACACTCGCGGGTCTTGTTCAGGGAGCTTCTGAAAAGCAAACCGTTATTGGATTTAACGCATTAAAAAACCCTGAAGTGAATGTCTTTGTATCCGACCAAACGCAACAACGAAATTGGGAAATCAATGCAGACTATACTTTTGGGGGTTA
>CAXGYE010000206.1:0-2766 GCA_964013865.1 uncultured Flavobacteriaceae bacterium | reverse complement strand
CTCCTCCTGGATGGTTTTCATCTGCTGGTGTAAGTAATATTCCCGTTGCTGCGAATCCATTTCGGATCGGACACGAGACTGAATGTCGTTCTTTAAAGCGAGTTTTTGATATTCCTCATTCATGTGCTTTAAACACATGAGCGCTCTTTGGTGCAAACTCAATTCGGAGAGGATTTTTTGTTTTTGCCCTACTTTGACATTCATGTTTGAAGCCACAAAATTAATTAGGAAAGAAGGGGTCTGAATATTCTTGATCGCAAAAGAAGCTTCGGAGGGAATATTGGGGTTTTCGTCAATAATTTGTAAAGCCAAATCCTTTATGGAATCTATAGTGGCTGTAAACTCCTTGTCGCTCTTTTTTTGAAATTGGTCTTCTACTGGCTCTACAGCCGCTTTCATATAGGGTTTTTCCTCTACTATACTTTTTACTTTAAAGCGTTTTTTTCCCTGGATGATAATAGTCGTATTCCCATCGGGCATTTTCAGCACTCTCAAAATTTGAGCTACAGTTCCTAGGGGATAAATATCTTGGGGACCCGGATTTTCTACTCCTTCATTTTGCTGAGCCACGACTCCAATAATTTTATCAGAAGCATTGGCATCTTTAATGAGTTTGATGGATTTGTCTCGTCCAGCCGTTATCGGAATCACGACACCGGGAAACAAAACAGTATTTCGCAACGGTAAAATAGGTACTACCTCAGGAAGCGATTCGCTTTCTAAGGCTTCTTCATCTTCGGTAGTCATTAAAGGAATTAAATCCGCTTCGGATTCGATATCTTGCAGTGACAAATTGTCAATTGCGCTAAAAAAGGATCGAGCCATTTGTTTTATTTAGGTCATTATGTCATTTTCGTAAAGGGATGCTGATTGCTTTTTAGGCTTTGCTTTATAGCATAGCCCCCTCGTAGAAACTTACTCTTGTTAGGACAATAGTTGTGCCATAGCAATTTCATCTTTTAAAACTGTAACAAAAACTTTAATTTACACTCATAGTAAGGAACGTCGCAAATTGAATTTTAAAGAACAACATATTGATGAACTCTTCCACGCTTGTAAAAAGCAGGATCAAAAAGCACAAATGGAATTGTATCAACGCTATCACAAAAGTACCTATCACGCGGCTTACGGCATACTGAAAAACAGAGATGATGCTATGGACGCCATGCAAGAAGCATTCATCACCGCCTTTCAGCATTTAGATCAATACAGCGGAGTGGGCAGCTTTGGAGGGTGGTTGCGCAAGATTGTTGTAAGGAAGAGTATCGAGACCTACCATCAAAATAAAAAACTTATTCACGATGACCAATTGGAAAACAAACTCGATTTTAGTGAAACGCAAAAAGAATTCGAAACTTCCTTTGCAGAGCTTCATCCCGCTACCTTAGAAAACGCGCTAAATCAAATCCATGAACGCTATCAACTCGTTTTAAAACTCAACTATTTAGAGGGATACGACCACGACGAAATTGGTGAAATCATGAATTGGAGTCCTTCCAATTGTCGGACTACTTTATCTCGTGCAAGAGCACAACTCAAAAAACAACTAAATGACTAAAAAACTACCTTATAAAGCTTTTGAAAAATGGGCGGAATCCCTAGAAGTACCTCCACTACCCGAGAGCCACGAAGACCTATTTCTAAAGCGTCTGGTTCAAAAAAAGCGTTACCAACAGCGACGTTCGGCAATGCAATGGGCCGCTGTGGCTCTCTTGTTTTTAAGTCTAGGGAGTGGGGTATTCCTTTCACAGCCTGAATTGGAACCTGAAATTGTACAATTTCAACGTGCCGAAAGTTATCTGACCCAAATGATACAAGAACAAGTTGTTCAAATCGAAAAAGTTAAACTCCCGGGTTCAAAAAAACTAATTGAAAATTCTAAACGCAAACTGGTGCAACTTCAAAACGATTATCAGGAACTCTATCAAGACTGGAACGAAAACGAAAACCAACCCCTATTTATCAATGCGTTGATTCTCAATCTGAGAACTCAATTACAACTCCTGGAGGATATTCAAGGACAACTTATGCTAATACAACAAAAAGACTATGATCAAATTTAAATCTATACTTCTTGTAGTAGGACTAGGACTTTTCTCCTCTGCCTTAGCCCAACTAAACGTTCAAAAAGAATTTCACAAAGAACTGGAGGTACATGCTGACGCACTAATCGAAATTCAAAATCAATTCGGAGATTTGAAAATCACCAGTTGGGATGAAAATAAGGTGGTCATCGATGTGCTGATTACCGTAAAAGGCACCAATTCTAAGCGAATACAGGAAAAACTTGATGAAATCGAGGTGTATTTTGACTTAAATCCCGATCATGTCATCGCTAGAACAGAGATAGAAGAAAGCTGGAGTACCAAACTCTTTAACCGCTCTCGACTTAGCTTTAGAATCGACTATACATTCAAACTTCCCCGTTCCAACCAAGTGGATCTGACCAATGACTACGGGAGCATTGTACTTAACGCTCTAGACGGCGCAGCAAAAATAAATTGTGACTTTGGAAAACTTCTGATCGGTGAACTCAACTCCGAAAACAACGAACTTTTCTTTGATTATACCAACAATTCCTCTTTTGACTTTATTCGAGCAGCAAAAATATACGCTGATTTCTCCAGTTTCGATGTGGAGGAAGCGGGCCGTATTAAATTGGAGGCTGATTATACATCTTCTGAATTCAACACCCTCCAAGAACTTGAATTTAAAAACGACTTTGGTAAATTGATTATCGCTCGGATCAACTCCCTCCGCGGTCGC
>CAXGYE010000205.1:0-2812 GCA_964013865.1 uncultured Flavobacteriaceae bacterium | reverse complement strand
TATTTTATTAATTTTTAATGCCAATTTTATGAAATTCTAGATTAAACAAAGCTTTTGAATTATGCATCCAAGTACTTTTTGATTAAAAAACTAAAAAGTAGAATACTGGCGAAGGATTTTTTTAACTTACATTTAATGGACATACACTATTTCAAATGAAGCACATACTTTTTTTAGCCCTCTTGTCACTCACATTTAGCTGTAGTAAAGAAAAACCACCTAATATTATTTTTATCCTTACTGATGACCAAGGCTATGGTGATCTGGGAATTTATGGCGCTACAGACATTGAAACACCAAATTTAGATCAACTCGCCAGGTCAGGCGCCCATTTTACTTCCTACTATGCAACCCAACCCGTGTGCTCTGCGTCTCGGGCTTCCATTATGACGGGTTGTTATCCGGACAGGGTGGGAATTCACAATGCTTACGGTCCTGGAGCTAAAGTAGGGATCAACCCAGAGGAAACGACCCTAGCAGAACTGCTTAAAGCAAAGGGCTATGCAACGGGTATTTTTGGGAAATGGCATTTGGGAGATGCACCTAAATTTCAACCGCGGAAACACGGATTTGACGAGTATTACGGAATTCTGTATTCCAACGACATGTGGCCCAAACATCCTCAACAAGGAACGGTTTTTAATTTCCCAGACATTGAATTATACGAAAACGAAACCCCACTAAAGGTTTTAGATGATCAAACTTTTTTGACAAGAGCATTGACCGACAAGGCGATTGATTTTATTCAACGCCATAAAGACGCTCCCTTTTTTGTTTATTTACCCCACCCACAGCCTCATGTTCCTCTGTATGCTGCAGAAGAATTTCAGGGTACGCAAACGCGCGGTTTGTACGGAGACGTAATTCGTCAAATAGATGACTCCGTAGGGCGTATTTGGGAAACATTAAAAAAGGAAGGATTGGAGGAAAATACGTTAGTTGTGTTTACCTCAGACAATGGCCCTTGGCTTTCGTATGGGGGGCATTCTGGTTCTCCAGGAATTTTTAGAGAAGGCAAAGGTACCAATTGGGAAGGTGGGCATCGAGTTCCTGGAATTGCCTATTTTCCCAAACGAATTGCGCCCAATACGCGTATTGACGCTCCTGCGATGGGGATAGACTGGTTGCCCACCATTGCAGAATTTACGGGTAGCGGTCTTCCCGAAAAGAAAATCGATGGGGCATCATTAGTCCCCTTACTAACAGGTAAGACAACAGGGGCTCCCCACGAAAACTTCTTTTTTTACTATCGAACAAACGAACTGCATGCAGTTCGACACAAAAACTGGAAGCTTTACGTTCCTCATACCTACCGCTCACTCAACGGGAGAAAAGGAACCAATGACGGGTTTCCAGTTCCTTATGAAATGAACAAAATAGAAACAGCAGCGCTTTTCGATCTAGAGAGTGATCCAAGTGAAAAAAATGATGTGGCCCAAGAAAACGCTGTACTTGTCGCTAAGATTTCCAAGATTGCAGATTCAGTAAGAGCCGTTTTAGGCGATCGGCTTACAGGTGTCAAAGGAAACGAAGTGCGTCCTGTGGGTCGAATTGAGGACTAGTTTGCAACCAATTTTTGGGGAATTACCTGGGACTCTTGTGCAAGGGTCAAATGAATTAGGTTTTAGGGTTGACGCGAGATTTTTTTTTTAAATATTAGGCAAGTACTTACTTTTAATAGCAAAGTAGAATTTTGAAATTAAACGCTACAAATTAAATTGTTGTCCAACACGAGCAATGTGAAAACCATGCTTTAGTACCCACTCCGTAGCTTTACTGTCCTCATTCAGCAGGGGATTGGTATGATTCATATGGATGAAATACACCTTGTTTTTTAATCGTTTAGGTTGTGCTTCCAAGTAGCTTATCGTTTCTTGTACAAGGGGATGGGGGATTTCCGAAAGGGGTCTATAATTTACTTCTTCAGCGCTAAAAAAAGTCGCATCAATAAAGGCTATATCTACTTTTTGTAGCCAGTGTATGAGACTTTCTTCCCAAAGGGACCATTTATCAATGTCTGGAACAAATAAAACAGTTTTCTGGGGACCAGAAATGATATAGCCCACAGTTTCTGAAAATTCATCACGATGGGGAACCCGCAATGGTGTTACCTCAATCTTTTCAAAGGGACGTACCTTCTTTTTATTTTCAAGTTTTTTGAGCGTGATATTTTTCAGTGAGACCAATTGACTCCAAGGGGCATTAGTTTTCAAAAACGAGCGCATTTTGGGCATGGTATAAACTGGAATATTTTTAGCTCCAAGAGCTTCACGTCCAAGCTGAAGAAGTCCAGAATAGTGTCCGATATGGGCGTGTGTAAGAATAATCCCACAAAGCGAAAAATGCATTGAAGCCCATTGGGAAACGATATCTGGGGTGGCTTCAAATAAGAGGCTTTTTTCTGTTACCGTATCATAAACTTCAAGGGCAGTAATCTTTCGGTTTTTGATTTCCTCTGAACTCAGATTCAAGCAACACTTTTTTGTACATCCGATGTGTGGAGCTCCCCCATCCTGAACTGTACCCAGTACGTTTAGATAAACGCTAGAAGAAGCATTTTGTCCAAAGAGACAGGCATATGCCAGAAAAACAAAAAGAAATGATGTTGTTTTCATGATCTAATTTTAAAGATAGCACGTATTTTTTATTCTATCATTTTTGAATCGTAAATTTAAACTTGTCTTCTTGCAAGTTTCGACTGAACAACTATTTGATAAAAAAAAAGGTATGTTTGCTAAAAATAAGGGCGTAAATAATTATTTTTGAAAATCTTGTTAATACGATAAAAATGAAATCAAATTTCTATTCCAAT
>CAXGYE010000204.1:0-2834 GCA_964013865.1 uncultured Flavobacteriaceae bacterium | reverse complement strand
GTCCTATTGAACAATCATACTGGCTTAATCGTTTTCAGGCAGCTTCAAAAACCCCCTTGTTGATTGCTATGGATGCGGAGTGGGGGGTAGCGATGCGTTTGGATTCTGTACAAGCTTTTCCTTGGCCCATGACTTTGGGAGCGGTTAAAGACACCACGCTGCTCAGAGCCATTGGAAAGCGGATGGGAATGCAGGAAAAACGACTGGGGATCCATTTCAGTTTCAGCCCAGTACTAGACATCAATACCAATCCCAAAAATCCCATTATAGGAAATCGCTCCTACGGTGCTTCTTCCGAACGGGTAGTTCGGCAAGCTCGAGCCGTAATGCAAGGCCACCACGATGCAGGTATTTTGACTTCTGGGAAACATTTTCCAGGACATGGAGATACTGCCCAAGATTCTCACAAAACACTTCCCACAGTGTCTTTTTCTGCAGAGCGGATCCAGCAGGTTGAACTGGAACCCTACAGACAGTTGATTCGTGAAGGTCTTTCCTCAGTCATGGTTGCCCATCTCAACGTACCCAATATTACGGAGGAAGGATTGCCTACCTCTCTTTCCAAAGATGTGATTCAAGATATTTTAAAGAAACAATTAGACTTTAAAGGACTGGTAGTTACCGATGCCTTGAATATGAAAGGCGTATCCGAATATTCAAAAGTTCGAAATATTGATTTAACCGCTTTTCTTGCAGGTCATGATCTTTTGTTGATCTCGAACGATATCCCAAAAGGAATCCAAGCCATTGAATCTGCCTATCAAAAGGGAATTGTGACTGAGGAACGCCTGTCTCATTCGGTAAAAAAAATACTGAAAGCAAAATATAAAGTTGGGTTGCACGAGTACCAGCCTGTTAAAACTGTCGATTTATTTGAAGATTTAAATACGGTGGAAGATGAACAACTGTACACTGAAGCCATGGGAAAGGCTTTAACTCTATTAAAAAATGAGAATGAAGTGCTACCCCTTAAAAGTGAAAAAACGATTGGTCACATCGCTTTAGGAGAGGATTCCAGTAC
Organism: uncultured Flavobacteriaceae bacterium; assembly: GCA_964013865.1. Taxonomy (GTDB): domain Bacteria; phylum Bacteroidota; class Bacteroidia; order Flavobacteriales; family Flavobacteriaceae; genus MS024-2A. The sequence continues at coordinate 1,813 of CAXGYE010000204.1, read as the reverse complement.
TGTTTTTTTAAACCAATTAAAGAAGTACGGGGACATCAAAAGTTTTAAAGACATTTCAGTTTCCAATGCCCTAGAGAAAACCGCTAGTTTGGATACGCTTATCGTCAGTTTTCATCGTTCCAATGAGAATCCTTGGAAAGCCTCTGACTTTTCAGAAGAACAGCTTCAGATCCTAAGGAAACTGGCACAGTACAAAACCTTGATTTTGGCTGTTTTTGTAAAACCCTATGCACTTGCTCCTTTAGAAAGAATAGAAGGTATCAATGCATTGTTGATGAGTTACCAGAACAGTTCTCAAGCACAGCAGCTCAGTGCAGACGCCTTATTTGGCGCACAAGCTCTTCGTGGGAGACTGCCTGTAAATGTTTCGGAATCCTTTCAGGAGGGTACCGGAATTGACTTGGACGCTCCCCATCGTTTGGGATTTGCTTCCCCGGCTTCTCAAGGGTTTGACCCAAAACAGTTGGAACGCGTCGACGAACTGGCCAAAACCGCTATTGATTCTATGATGACTCCAGGAATGAGAATACTGGTGGCTCGGAAGAATAAAATTATTTACGATAAAAATTTTGGATATCATACATATAAAAAAACACAAGCTGTTGGTTCCAATACGATATATGATTTGGCTTCACTGACCAAAATCTTAGGCACATTACCCTTGGTCATGCAAGCGGTTGCTGATGGAGAACTTACTTTCGAGACTACTGTAGAGGAGTTAGTACCGGAGTGGAGTGATTCTAACAAGGCTAAATTACGGTTGAAAGAAATGCTTTCTCACCAAGCCTATCTTTTTCCTTGGATTCCTTTTTACAAAGAGACATTAAACAGTAAGGGGTTTCCGAAAAAAAAGATGTACCAAGCCAAAGCTTCTGAAAAGTTTGCGCTTCCAGTAACTCAGAATTTGTTTTTGAAATCTGATTTCGAAAAGGAAATGTATCAGCAAATCAAAGAAAGTGTGTTGCTGGATTCACTGGATTCAGGTGAATCCAAATATTCAGATTTGCCTTATTACATCCTTAAAAAATACTTTGAACGGAGTAGTGGTATGGATTACGACCAATTGGTAGAAGAGAAAGTATTCCGTCCTTTAGGGTTAGAACGTATTACTTACCGACCTTTAGAGCGTTTTTCAAAAGACGAAATCGTACCTTCAGAGATCGATAGCTATTTCAGACACACTGAATTGCACGGAACAGTTCATGATATGGGTGCAGCGATGCAAAATGGCGTAGGAGGACACGCAGGTTTGTTTGGTGATGCGTATGCAGTTGCCACGATCATGCAACTGTATCTTCAAGGAGGAAAATACAATGGAATCCAGTTGCTCCAAAAAGAAGTGATTGATGCATTTAATCAATGTTATTTTTGCGAACAGGGTAGACGTAGAGGCGTAGGATTTGACAAGCCACAACTCGAAGGGAAACACCAATCTACCTGTGGATGTGTTTCCAAAAGTAGTTTTGGTCACTCCGGTTATACGGGAACTTACACTTGGGCAGATCCTGATGAAGAAATAATTATCGTTATTTTAGCCAATAGAACGTATCCCAACAATGATTTTACGTTCAGTAAAAGTAATATTCGTACACGTATTCAAGAACGTATTTACGAAGCTTTAATCCATTAAAATTACTCAAATTTGAATATAGCTATTGTTTGTTATCCCACCTTTGGAGGAAGCGGAGTTGTTGCTACAGAACTAGGCCGAGCGCTTGCAATAATGGGTCATCAAATCCATTTCATTAGTTACAATTTACCGGTTCGCCTTGAGGCTTTAAACGACCCGAATATTCATTACCACGAGGTGAAT
>CAXGYE010000203.1:0-2851 GCA_964013865.1 uncultured Flavobacteriaceae bacterium | reverse complement strand
TGCCATGAACTATTCTGACGAAGTCCATTGGACTCTAATTGATTTTGTGATTATGGGAGTGCTGTTGCTCGTCGCAGGGATGTGGACACAGAGGGTGGTCAAAAGAGTGAAAAGCTTTCCCAGACGTGCGACTTATATCATCCTTGTAATACTCCTCTTTTTATTGGTATGGGCAGAATTGGCAGTCGGAATTTTTGGTACTCCTCTCGCAGGCAATTAATTTAAAAGTCGTCTCAGAATAAAATCAACGGGAGATTCTTGATAGGCTCCTGAATAGTCTAACCCGACTTCGATGGCCTTCTTACGGAGAAAATCCGCGTGTTTGTAACTGTGAAAAAGGACATTAAAATCGAGAGGATTGCCGGCAGTGACAACCACATCATCGTAAACAGGGTTATAAACATACAAAGGTGGATCGGTTGCATCCATTTGACTGCGGTAATCCAAAAGTTTAGATAACTCATCTGTAGGAACTCCATTGTAAAATTGAACAAAAAGAGCTTCCAGTTCTGGTGAGGTGGCGCGTAAACTATCTAAAGAAAAGTCTGGAAAAAGTTGTTCCCATTGATACAAGTCATAGCTACTCTGGGCTAGGGTTGCAAAAACTCCCTGTACCTGACTATTGCTTTGCGCTCTAAACCCATTCCACTGAGCAATTCCAGCACCTGCAGACACTCCTGCGAGAATAAGTTTATTTGTTGGGAGGTTTAATGCTGAAGCCTTACTCGTTATAAATTGGATCACTGCTGCGCCATCTTCTAGAGAACTGAGAACACCCTCAGCTTCGGAATCATTGATAAAGGTGTATTCTGCATTTACAACGGCTATATTCTGCGCTAAAAGCGCTGTGATAATCCCTTCTACTTCGCCTTCGTAAAGATCTTCTTTGGTTCCAAACAAGAAAGCTCCTCCGTGAAAAAAAAGAACTGCTCCGTTTAGTGAGTCACTTTGAGGTAAAAGAATATCCAATCGGTTGCGCTCTCGCGTTCCATAAGTGACATCCTTAAAGAATAAATAATTGCCCTCTACGGGAACAGGTGATGATCCGACACCCAAAGCAATTTCAAGTGCATTAATCTCCTCTGATTCCAAGGAGTTGGATTCTGAACAAGCGGTAACTATGAGCATTATAAAAACGCTCAAACAGTTAATTAAGGATTTGATTTTCATGGGGCATTTTTCTTTAATACGGTTCCAGATTTTATAGGTTTAAACTCTCCTTGGTCAACGGCTAATCGACCATTTACAACAACGTACTCTATCCCTTCAGAATATTGATGGGGTTTTTCAAAAGTGGCTTTATCAAGTACTGTTTTTGGATCAAATAGGGTCAAGTCCGCCTTGTATCCTTCTCGGATCAATCCGCGGTTTTTGAGTCCCAGAGCCTGCGCAGGTAAGTACGTCATTTTATGTAGTGCCTCATTCAACTGTAACACATTACGTTCCCGCACATAACGCCCTAAGACTCTAGGAAACGTTCCATACCAGCGGGGATGAGGATGTCCGTCACCCAACTTGACCAATCTTCCGTCTGAGGCGATCATAGTTTGAGGATGTTTCATAATGTTTACTACATCCGCTTCGTCCATGGCATGAAAGATACAACTTGCGCCTCCCTTTACCTGAGCTTCTATGACCAATTCAGCTCCGTTTTCAGTCGTGGGCTCAAGCCCTCTGAGAGAACACCAATATTTCAATGTTTTCCCCTCTAACTCGGGCATCCACTTTACTTTTGCAAACTGTACCCGATCCAAATCATCTCCCCCACGGTCGTTCAAAATATTGAATACAATTCCCTTTTTGATGCGTTCCCGAAGTATGGGGTCTTCCAAACGTTTTTTAAACTCCTTGTTTCCTCCGGCACGCGCCCAACTAGGAATTAATACAGAAATTCCTGTATAACTGGCATTGTAAGGATATTGGTCGATTTGTATGTCCAGCCCTTTTTCTCGAGCCTGATCTACAAGTGCTAAGGTTTCGTTGCTTTTCCCCCACATGGGTTTTCCAATGACCTTGTGGTGAGTGAGGATTACTGGGATCGTTGCTTCTTCTGAAATGGTGATGGCTTCTTCCACAGAGGCAATTACTTCCAGACCTTCGTCTCGCAAATGAGAGGTGTAAATTCCTCCTTTTTGAGAAGCCTCTTTAGAAAGTTCGATAACCTCATCCACTTTAGAAAAATTCCCAGGTAAGTATTTTAACCCTGTAGAGATGCCAAAAGCCCCTTCGTCCATAGCCGTGGAAACCAAAAGCTTCATTTCCTCCAATTCCTCTGGAGTAGGTGCACGGTTATCCAAATTCATAACTGCTCTTCTTACGGTATTGTGACCTACTAAAAATCCCACATTCATTCCTACCCCAACTTGAGCTAAGCTATCTAAATATGCTCCAAAGGGTATGGGACCTCTTCCATCGGGACCTCCTAAACTGGTGGTGACTCCTTGACGCACGTGACTTTCGCAATCCGAAAGTGAAAATATGGGTTCCAAATGTGCGTGAAGATCTATAAAGCCCGGAGATACCACTAGCCCTGTAGCATCGATCACTCGTGGTGCTGTTTTGTTGGAAAAGCTCCCCATAGCAACAATTTGATCACCACGAACACCCACATCCATTAGGGCTGGATCATCTAAAGTACCGTCATACACTGTACCATTTAGTATGAGTAAATCAAAGTCATACGTTTCCGTACAACCTAATGAAAAAAGTAAAATGGCAGTAGCTGAAATTATTTTTTTCATCGAATATTATTTTTTTAAATGTAAATAATTTAAAGCAAACTCGGTAGTGACAAACTCCAAAGAACCTACTTTATTTAAAAGGAAGAGTAAATAAGAGCTTTTCGGAAAGT
>CAXGYE010000202.1:0-2907 GCA_964013865.1 uncultured Flavobacteriaceae bacterium | reverse complement strand
GCTATAGGCTTGGGATGGCTAAAAAAAGTCAAAGAACAGACCGGTTTGCTGACCGCTACTGAGGTGGCCAACAAAGACCACGTAAAACTGGCCATCGAAAACGATGTGGACATTCTATGGATTGGAGCCCGTTCTACGGTAAGTCCTTTTATCATGCAAGAAATTGCTGATGCCCTAGAAGGAACAGATAAAATCGTTTTGGTAAAAAACCCCGTAAACCCAGACTTAGCTCTTTGGTTAGGAGGAGTAGAACGCTTGTATACTGCTAATATCAAAAAACTAGGACTTATTCACCGAGGGTTTTCTACCTATGAAAAAACCAAATATCGAAACATTCCTGAATGGCAAATTGCTATTGAAGTGAAAAACCGATTTCCTGACCTTCCTATGATTTGCGATCCTTCCCATATTGCTGGACGAAGGGATTTGATTTTTGATATTTCTCAATCCGCTTTGGACCTAAATTTTGACGGTTTGATGATAGAAACACATTGGGATCCAGACAATGCCTGGAGTGATGCCAAGCAACAAGTGACTCCTACCCGTTTGGTTGAAATCATGAAGGATTTAAGGGTCCGAAAAAAGACGACAAATGAAGAAGCCTATAAACATCAACTCAATAATCTTCGTGCCCAAATTGATGTGGTAGATCAAACCCTTTTGGATACTTTGGGTAAACGAATGAAAGTCGCACTTGAAATTGGAGCCTTAAAAAAGACTAATAATGTCGCAGTTTTACAAAACAAACGATGGAATGAGATCTTAGGTAAAATGATTTTGGAAGGACAAGAGCGTGGTTTGTCCGAGGAATTTATCCTTCGAGTCTTTAAAGCGATTCACCAAGAGTCTATCAATAAGCAAGAGAAAATATTAAAGTCTTAAGAGTAAACCCAAATCTCAAATTATGGATTTATTGAAGTTAATGCAAAAAACGAGAACCCAGTTGATGCCTTTCTGGGTTTTATCTTCAGCAGTCTGTCTGGTCTATGCGCTGCTGATTGGCATTCCACCCGAATTGAATGCTTTTGGTGAGTTGCTCTCTCTTTTGATTGCGGGGCCTTTGCAACTGGGGTTATGTATTTATTTTTTAAAAATTTCTAATGGAAGTACGCCCACCTTTTTTGATCTTTTTGAAGGATTTAAACCCTTGTTGAACGTGCTTCTTGCATTTGTTATTATTAGTGCACTTACCCTTTTGGGGCTCTTGTTTTTTATCGTGCCTGGGATTGTGATCAGTTTGGGTTTTTCAATGACCTATTACCTTATTGCGGAGCATCCAGAAATGCAGTTTAATGAAGCACTTCAGCAGAGTTGGAAGATAATGGATGGAAAAAAAATGGAGCTTTTTGTATTGCACTTGCGTTTTATTCCATGGTATTTATTGGGTTTGTTATTTTTTGTTGTTGGAATTTTTATCGTAGTTCCCTGGCATAATTTAGCAATAGCAAATTACTATCAAAGTATAAAGATTCCCGTATCAGGAGACTCAAGACGTACGAATTGATTTATTTTTGAATGGCGCGCTGCATGCGATCGTTCATGGTTTTTCCCAAGCCGTAGTCTGGGAAATACGGGGCAATAATCAAGTCGAGATCCCTCTGGTCCAAACGATGAAGTGCAGCGTATAAGTTTTTTGCAGCTTCTTCTAGGTTCCCGTTAGTAGATAGAACTTCTTGGTGTATCTCTCCGTTGGAGGGTTCTATTTTTTGAAAGCTCAAAAGGCCAACTTTTTTATTTGAATGCTTGCTCAGGGTTTTTACTGGATTTTTACTGAGTACGGTTGCGGTCTTGGGAGCGTAGTGACGGGAAAGCATTCCGGGTGCATTTGGACTTTTGTCATTCTTTGTTTTAACACTTACTTTTCCTACCACCTTTTCAATTTCTTCTAGTGCCAAAGCACCGTGACGGTAGAGCACTGGTTGATTTCCATCAAATCCAACGATTGTGGACTCCAACCCGCGAAGACAAGGACCTCCCTCCAAAACGAACTTTAAGTCCCCTTTAAAATAGCCCTGCACGTGTGCTGCCGTTGTCGGGCTTATGGAACCAAAGGGATTGGCACTGGGAGCGGCTAAGGGAAACGCCAATTTACTCAATAATTCAAGTGTCAAAGGATGATTGGGAACCCGAACGGCTACGGTGGGTTTCCCAGCTGTAACGCGATCTGGAATTTGATTTTTTTTATTCAATACGAGAGTCAGCGGTCCAGGCCAAAAAGCTTCAGCTAATAAGTGTGCGTTGGAAGGAATGTCGGCAGCTACTTGAGTTAAAAATTCAGGACTTGCAATATGGACAATCAGGGGGTTAAACTCAGGGCGCTTTTTTAAGTTAAAGATTTTTTCTACCGTACTTTCTTTGTACGCATTTCCCGCCAAGCCATAGACTGTTTCTGTGGGAATTCCCACAACATTGTCATTGTTCAAAGTTTCAATGACCAGTTTTAAATCAGTAGTAATCACGGACGGGAGGTTCTAATTTAACCTTAAAGATAACGGATTGGAAGGCTATTGCAAGGCTTCTGCAATCCGTCGAATGGCTGTACGGATATTTTCTTCGGAAGCAGCGTATGAAATTCGAATGCAATCATCATTTCCAAAGGCGTCCCCTGTTACTGTTGCCACGTGTGCTTCTTCCAAAAGGTACAAAGCAAAATCCGATGCATTTTCAATCGTTTTTCCTTTAAGAGTTTTTCCAAAATAAGCGGACACATCTGGGAAAACATAAAAGGCACCTTGGGGTTGGTTGACATGAATTCCAGGAATGGCACTGAGTAGTTCGATGATGATTTCTCTGCGTTTTGCAAACTCCTCCACCATGTAATTGATCTTGCTGACAGGAGCTTCAACGGCGGCTATCGTAGCGCGTTGTGCGATACAATTGGCTCCAGAGGTAATTTGTCCTTGCATT
>CAXGYE010000201.1:0-2999 GCA_964013865.1 uncultured Flavobacteriaceae bacterium | reverse complement strand
GGAAGAATTGGAGTTCCTCTGGTCGATGCAGCGATGCGCTGTTTGGTCGAAACAGGATATCTGAATTTTAGAATGCGGGCTTTGGTCGTCTCATTTTTTGTACATCAATTGTGGCAACCTTGGCAGGCTTGTTCTGCATTTTTAGCGCGTCAGTTTCTCGATTTTGAACCAGGGATACATTTTCCACAATTGCAAATGCAAGCAGGAGAAACGGGAATCAATACATTGCGAATATACAATCCCGTGAAAAATGGTCAAGATCACGATCCCTATGGTAATTTTACCAAACAATGGATTCCTGAGTTAAAACTTCTTCCTGACGAATTGGTTCACACGCCCTGGGAAATCACTCCTTTTGAAGAAGAAATCTATCAATTTGAAAAAGGGAAAAGTTACCCCAAGCCAATTGTAGATTTAGAAAAAACACGGAAATTTGCCTCAGAAACCCTTTGGAAAATACAAAAAGACCCCGAGGTATATCGGGAAAGCAAGCGCATTTTGAAAAGACATACCTTAGACAACAGAAGAATGCAGTAAATGAAAAAAAAGAAAATAGAACTTTCTGAGGAACAAATAGACCGAGTCATTGAAATGGCGTGGGAAGATCGTACTCCATTTGATGCTATTGTGCTCCAATTTGGACTTAAGGAACAAGACGTTATCCAACTGATGCGTCGGGAAATGAAACCTTCGAGTTTTAAAATGTGGCGCGCACGTGTACAGGGGAGAAGCACTAAACACAGCAAAAGTAGCTCCGAAGACGTCAAGCGTTTTCGTTGTTCTCGGCAACGCACCATCAGCAACAACAAAGTATCTAAAAGATGATTTTTTTGTATCTTAAAACAAAAAGTCATGTCCCAAAACAAAACACAACCGACTTCTGTACCTGTTAAACTTTTTCTAAACGGCATACAGGAAGAAGAAAAAAGAGCCGACAGTTGGAAACTTTATGAGCTTATGGAACGTCTCACAAATGCAAAAGGACGCATGGGACCTCAATAGTAGGCTTTGGAGAGTATCATTACAAATACAAAACAGGTCGTGAAGGCGATTGGTTTATTTGTGGTTTTTCTCCACGAAAAAATGCCCTGACCTTATACCTGATGTGTGACCTTTCCCAACTTTCTTTTGAAGGATTGGGGAAATACAAAAACGGGAAAGGCTGTTTGTACATTAAAAAGCTTCGCGATATTGATTTTCAGGTGCTAGAACGAATCGTAAAGAGTAGTATAGACAGCTTGTAAAGTCACATTCAGTAGCGTACTTCGACGTTCATACCTACACTGGCCGAACCCACTTTGGACCAAGTACCTTGACTCACCTCTCTCGCGATGAGAGGCGATCCAAAAAATCCTCCTGAAAAGAAGAGTTTGCCAGGCCCTAAGTCTTCAATCCATTCAATGGCTACAAAAAAGTCTTGATCAATCACTATTTCATAGGGAGTCAAATCTTTACTTACGATACCCGATTGAATGTCGGTTTCTACAATGATGTTTTCATTCAACAGCGTTTCATTTGGTAGCCCGTCCTTGAGATCGTAAAAATTTAATCGAAAACGAATGGGACCGTAGTCGTTTTCAACAAGAGAAACATTAAATTTTTTAAGAATCATTGGATTTTTTCTCCCCCGAACAAGAAACCCCATTTCATTGCCTAATTTATTGGTGGTGAAAGCGGCGTAAATCAGTTGTGAGGTGGTCTTGTTGCCTAGAATTTTAGTTTGGTATTTGTTTCTTTTGGTCGTCAAAACCACCTCTTCCAATGCAGTTGCTTTTTCTTTTAATGGGATGGTAAAGATTTTTTGATCCTGGTATTCTTGAAGTGTAAAGTCTTGATTTTCATATCCAATCATTGAGAAACGCAACGTTGCATCCGCATAGCCGTTTCCAGGTACTTCTAATTCAAAATAACCTGCTTCATCGGTAACGGTACCGATATTTTGATTGACAAGACCAATGTTGACATAGGGAAGCGGTTCTTCGATAGCCGCGTCAATGACCTGACCGACTAGGTCCACTTGGCAAATGCCGAATTGGATATTAAAACAAATAAGGAGTAGGTAGGAGGAATAGGATTTCATGGGGCACTAATTTTTAGGTGGGTACTCGTTCAATTTTGGCACCGAGCTGCTTTAAACGTGTATCGATATTCTCATAGCCTCTATCGATTTGTTCGATGTTGTGAATCGTGCTTTGCCCTTTTGCAGATAATGCAGCAATGAGTAGCGAGACCCCTGCTCGGATGTCTGGAGAGGTTAGTGTAGCTGCTTTTAATTGAGATTTAAAATCGTGACCGATAATCGTAGCACGGTGTGGATCACAAAGTATGATTTTAGCTCCCATGTCTATCAATTTATCCACAAAAAACAAACGGCTTTCAAACATTTTTTGGTGAATCAGAACACTGCCTCGGGCTTGGGTTGCGACGACCAATACGATACTTAGTAAATCTGGGGTAAACCCAGGCCAAGGGGCATCTGAGATAGTTAGAATAGAACCGTCAATAAAATTTTGAATTTCATAGCCTTCCTCGTGAGCTGGAACAAAAAGATCGTCTCCTCTCTTTTGGAGAGTAATTCCTAGCTTGCGAAATACATTTGGAAGTTGTCCTAGATATTCCCAACGTACATTTTTGATGGTAATTTCACTTTGGGTCATGGCGGCAAGTCCTACCCAACTTCCAATTTCAATCATGTCGGGCAAAACAGTATGGTCTGTGCCTTTTAATGATTGCACCCCTTCTATGGTTAGCAGATTTGAACCGATACCACTTATTTTTGCTCCCATGCGATTTAGCATTCCACACAATTGTTGTAGGTAGGGTTCACAGGCGGCGTTGTAAATGGTGGTTTTGCCTTTTGCCAAAACGGCAGCCATCACGATATTTGCTGTTCCCGTAACAGAGGCTTCATCCAATAGCATATCAGTACCTTTTAGGTTTTTGGCTTCTACGCTATAAAAATAATCCTCTCGATTGTAGTTAAAGGATGCCCCCAGCTT
>CAXGYE010000200.1:0-3004 GCA_964013865.1 uncultured Flavobacteriaceae bacterium | reverse complement strand
TCGGTCATTTTGGTTTAGGTTTTTACTCGGCTTTTATGGTCGCCGAAAAAGTGGAAATCAAAACCCATTCTCACAAAGGGGAACCCGCAGCACATTGGGTATGTGATGGATCTCCAGAATACAGCTTAGAACCTATTGAAAAAGATTCGCGTGGGACAGAAATTATTCTTCATATTGATAAAGATTCCAAAGAGTTTTTGGAAGAAGCACGAATTAGTGAGCTCCTACAGAAGTACAACAAATTCATGCCCATTCCCATTAAGTTTGGGACCAAGGAGGAAACCCTTCCCCTCCCGGAAGGTGCTGCTGAAGATGCGAAACCCGAAACGGTTACTGTGGACAACATCATTAACAATCCCGACCCAGCCTGGACCAAAAAACCAGCAGATCTCAAAGAGGAAAACTACAAGTCCTTTTACCGAGAACTCTATCCCATGCAGTTTGAAGAGCCCTTATTCAATATTCACCTGAATGTAGATTACCCCTTTAAATTGACGGGAATTTTGTATTTCCCCAGACTGAACAACGACCTCAACATACAAAAAGATCGCATTCAGTTGTATCAAAATCAAGTTTTCGTAACGGACAATGTAGAAGGAATTGTTCCTGAGTTCTTGACTCTTCTCCGAGGCGTGATTGATTCTCCTGATATTCCGCTCAATGTCTCAAGAAGTTACCTTCAAGCTGACGGCGCCGTAAAGAAAATCAGCAACTACATTACACGCAAAGTGGCAGACAAACTCAGCAGCCTCTTTAAAAAAGACCGCAACGCCTTTGAAGAAAAGTGGAACGATATCAAAGTGGTGATCGAGTATGGGATGCTAAGTGAAGACAAGTTTTTTGACAAAGCAGAAAACTTTGCCTTATTTCCTACTACCGAAGGTGAATATTTCACCTTCGAGGAGCTCAAGGAAGCGCTTAAAGACACGCAGACGGACAAGGATGATAAATTGATCCTTCTTTATGCATCTGATGCAGAGGCGCAACACAGCTATATCGAACAAGCTAAGAACAAAGGCTATAAAGTGCTTTTGCTGGATTCGCCAATCATCAGCCATTTGATCCAAAAACTGGAAGGCAGTAAGGAAAACATTTCCTTTGCCCGAGTGGATGGCGATACCATCGAAAACCTAATAAAAAAGGAAGAAGCGTCCGTATCCAAATTGACAGACGATGAAAAAGAAACTCTAAAACCTATAATTGAGGAGGTGGTTAAAGAAGGAGGCTACACCGTTCAACTGGAACCACTAGACAGCAGCAGTCTCCCTTTTGTACTGACCCAACCTGAATTTATGCGTCGTATGAAAGAAATGCAACAAACAGGCGGCGGAGGAATGATGGGTGCTATGCCCGACATGTACAACCTAGTGGTCAACACCAACCACGAACTGGTGGGTCAGATTCTCAACACCAAAACCCAAAAGAAAAAAGAACGCTTGATTCAACAAGCATTGGATCTCGCCAAACTTTCACAAAACCTGTTGAAAGGAGAAGCTTTGACCCAATTTATCCAACGCAGTGTGGATTTGATCAAATAGTGAAATGCCGCCTTCGGGCGGTTTTTTATTGAAAAGTTTTTATTTGCAGTATGCTTAAACCTTTAATCCTTCCCAGTGACGGAACCCCCACGGATTTTCCAGGGGCCCGACTGCGGTATTTCGATTCCTTTTTTACTGAAAAAGAAGCCGAAGCACATTTTAATCAACTGCTCAAAGAAACCCCTTGGCAGCAAGATCCCATCACGGTTTTTGGGAAAACCTATGCCCAACCTCGACTCACCGCCCTGTATGCAAACAACAGTTTGCCGTATTCCTACTCGGGGATAACCATGCATCCGCATCAGATGACCCCCTTACTTTCCCAAATCCAAGCGCGTATTCATCAAGTTTGTGATACCCAATTTACCACCGTACTCCTAAACCACTACCGAGATGGAAAAGACAGCAACGGCTGGCATGCAGACAACGAAAAAGAATTAGGTAAAAACCCCGTTATTGCTTCGGTGAGTTTTGGTACAGAACGCTTTTTTCATCTGAAACATCGGGAACAAAAGGAGCTGCGTCTAAAAATACTTTTAAAAAAAGGAAGTCTCCTACTGATGGAAGGGGAAACCCAAACCTATTGGCTGCATCAAATAGCAAAAACTGCGCGACCTCTGGGGTCACGGATTAACTTGACATTTCGCAAAATTATTTAAAAACTTCATCCAGCAAATGTGCCAGACGAAGTCCTGCCTTGTGTAACTGAAGGCGAACCCGATCAAAATTTTGGTATCGATACCGATATCCTAGATTGGTGTTTTCGGGAAGTTCTTGATACACCTTCTTGGTCAACTCATGAATTTCTGCTACCCAAACCGAGAGTGAACCCGACACAATTTGCGCCTTTTGAGCTGGGGATAGCACGGTTAAATTTTGTGCCAACTCGGTATAGCTCAATTGACTGCTATCGATCATATCACTATCCCAAAGTCGATGAAGATTCGAACGTTTCCCAAACCATTTGATCGACACCTCATTTCCCCCTCGGTCTTCTTTTTTAGCCAAATGCATGGGTTGGTGAAGGTCTCCAATGAAATGAACCAAAAGCTTGAGATGAAACTGACGCTCCGCCTTAGAAGCCTTTTTGTTTTTTAAAACAGCGACACACTTTTCAATGGCTTGGACAAGATCTCCCTTTGGGTTTTTCTCGCTGGTTTTATAGGTTTCGTCTAAATCGAGGTTAGCATAATGCCAGGGACTGTAAGCGCGGTATCGGTCGTCTGATTTGATCTCATCCGCATAATAGGAAACATAAGCCAGAGAAACTCCATCGAGTAAACGATCGATCGCCTTAGCCGTTTTTTTTGAAATGTGTTGTGCGGCTACTTCCCCCACCACACGGTGTCCTGTGGCTCCCCAATCTTCATTGGGTGTAGAAGGATTGCTTAAAAGGAAAGGAAGTATAAAAATGAGCTTCAACATAAAAATTTGAATTCAAAATTAAACCTTATTCTTTAAAAAGG
>CAXGYE010000199.1:0-3025 GCA_964013865.1 uncultured Flavobacteriaceae bacterium | reverse complement strand
AGGGGTAACTTTCATTTTTTTTGATTTGAGTTCAATGAGTACTTATAAGATTAGTTGCCTGTAGAGCAACTAATTTCCGAGCAATAACTATATCGTAAATTATTTTCGATTTTTTTCCAATGAATTCCAAAGGGAGAGAGTTCAAATTTTTTCTTTGTTGTTCGGTTGCTTTTTCTAAACGAGGAAACCATTTTAATGGCATATATTTTTAACTCCTTGTTTTGTTTTAAGGAAGATGTTTTTATCGTCGAACCAAATGTTTAAAATTTCCATAATCTCTTTATTTGTTTTGCAAATCCGAACTTTTTCTTCTGGCAGATTTTTTAATTCAGATGTGTTTTAATATCCATTAGTTGGTGTAAAATTCTAACAATTTCTACGATGTCATTTTCCGCTTTTCTAAAAAAAATCAAATGAGATTTTACTTTAGTGACTCGATAGTTCTTTCGCGTTTGTTCTGCTGACTTTCCTGTCATAAAGTTGTCCGCAAGAAATTCAATTTCTGTAATGATCAAGTCGAAATATCGATCAGCTTGTTCTTTAGTCCATTTGTTAAACGTATAAATCCAAATTTTATCTAAATCCTCAATCGCTTGTCGGCTTATGCGATAGTTGTTTTTACTCATAAATGTTTACGATGTAATTCCTTTAGCTGCTGTTTTGGATCAAAATTTTCAACATATCCGCTATTTTCTCCAACTTCAAGCGCCTTAATCAGTTCTCTTTCCTTTTTTTCTTCTCGTTCTAATAAACGTAAAGCAGTACGAATTACTTCGCTAACCGAACCATATCTGCCTGATTTGACTTCTTCTCTGATAAAATCCTCAAAATGATTCCCGAGTGATATTGATGTGTTTTTTCCCATTTTGACTTTAGTTTAGCGTAAATATACCAAAATTTGGTAATGCCTCCAAAGGTTGAATTTAATCCAACTTCTGAATAAATGCAGTCCTCTTGAGCTAGTCGAAAGAATGCGTTTATCCACCTTATATTTATAGCGTATATCCATCATGATCCTTTGTCTATAAAACCAATTAAAGCAGCGGCCCCAGTTGATACACCTCAATAATCAAAAGCGCAAAAGCGAAGGTATGCTCGCTAAAGCACCATTCTTATTTCCCAAAAAGTTCTATGAAAATCCAGTGTTGTAGGTTAATCGGTAGTAGAACAGCTTGGGGCGGTTCATTTCAAGTATAAAGAAAAATGTTGATTGTAAAGTGACTAGGGTTTGCTTAGCGGGAACGCTTTGGTAGCAGCATGGTTTTTATGTTCCGTAGTGAGGTACTGTAGGCGTGTCATGATAAAGACAGATTTGGGTGTTGTCTTTTACGAAGTTAACAAAAAAAAGGAAACGCCTAAGCTCTTAAAACTCCGAGGTAAAATGAAACTGAATTTCCTTGTATTGTTCCTGAGCCATTTGCAGGGAAAAGGCAGAGTCAGCGAGAAAGACCAGTTGGTCGCTTTTGTCTTGAGCCAAAAACTTTTGTTTGATCCGTTTAAAGTCTTGGAAGAGGGTGGATTTTTCATCACCTTCTATCCAGCATGCTTTGTGGACATTCAGGTTTTCAAAGGAGCATTGGGCACCGTATTCGTGGAGCAAGCGGTATTGAATGACTTCAAACTGCAGGGCACCCACGGTACCAATGACCTTGCGTCCGTTGAGGTTGAGTGTAAACAACTGGGCCACCCCTTCGTCCATCAGTTGGTCAATGCCTTTGGTCAGTTGTTTGGCTTTCATGGGGTCCTTGTTATTGATATAGCGGAAGTGTTCTGGGGAAAAGCTGGGAATCCCTTTAAACTGGAGTAGCTCTCCGCTGGTCAGGGTATCGCCTATTTTAAAATTCCCGGCATCGTGAAGTCCTACGATATCTCCGGGGTAGGACACATCCACAATTTCTTTTTTCTCTGCAAAAAAGGCGTTGGGAGAGGAAAATTTTAATTTTTTATTGTGGCGCACGTGGAGGTAAGGCGTGTTGCGTTCAAAGGTACCCGAGACGATTTTGACGAACGCCAAGCGGTCGCGGTGGTTGGGGTCCATATTGGCGTGAATCTTAAACACGAAACCGCTGAATTGTTTTTCCTCGGGTTGGATCAAACGTTCTTCCGAGGTTTTGGGTAGCGGTTCGGGAGCGATATCAATAAAGCAGTTCAGTAGTTCTTCTACTCCAAAATTATTTAAGGCAGAGCCAAACAGGACGGGCTGGAGTTTCCCTTCCAAATAAGCACTTTGGTCAAAGGGGGGATACACACCCTCCACGAGTTCCAATTCTTCTTTTAATGTGTTGAGCCGTGCACTACCGATAGCGGCTTCCAACTCCGGATCGTCCACCTGCTCAAAGGTGATTTTTTTTCCGATGGTTTGTTTTTGCTCATCCTGAAAGAGTTGGATGTTGCGCTCCCAAAGGTTGTAAATCCCTTTAAAGTCATAGCCCATCCCTATGGGGAGCGAGAGTGGGGTTACGGTCAGTCCCAGTTTCTGTTCCACTTCGTCCAGAAGGTCAAAGGCGTCTTTTCCCTCACGGTCCAGTTTGTTGATAAAGACAATCATGGGAATGTTCCGCATCCGGCAGACCTCCACCAGTTTTTCGGTTTGCTCTTCCACTCCTTTGGCTACGTCTATCACTACAATCACGCTGTCCACGGCGGTAAGGGTGCGAAAGGTATCTTCCGCAAAATCCTTGTGCCCAGGGGTATCCAAGATGTTGATCTTTTTGTCTTTGTAAACAAAAGCCAATACCGAGGTAGCTACGGAAATCCCACGTTGGCGTTCGATTTCCATGAAGTCGCTGGTCGCAGTCTTTTTAATCTTGTTGGACTTGACCGCTCCTGCTTCTTGGATAGCACCACCAAAAAGAAGGAGTTTTTCCGTCAGGGTGGTTTTTCCCGCATCAGGGTGGGAGATGATCCCAAAGGTACGCCGTCTTTTGATTTCCTCTAAAAATCCCATGGTTGAAATTTGGACAAAAATACTCCAAATAATCTCCCAAGCGAAACGAACCACAATAGGTTTTTGCAAAAATTATAG
>CAXGYE010000198.1:0-3052 GCA_964013865.1 uncultured Flavobacteriaceae bacterium | reverse complement strand
GAACAGCCGACGGAATCACAGCGTGTCAAATGGACATCAAAATAAAAGGTTTGCGCTTTGATATCATGACCCAGGCACTAAATCAAGCTAGAGAAGGAAGATTACACATTCTAAAACACCTTACAGATACTATTGATACTCCAAACCAAGAGGTAAAAGAACATGCGCCAAAAATGATTTACCGTCGCATTGCGAACGAGTATATTGGAGCATTGATCGGACCGGGTGGAAAAGTAATTCAAGAACTTCAGAAAGAATCAGGTTGTACGATTGTAGTAAACGAAGATCCTGTGACCGAAGAAGGGATTATTGAAATTTTAGGTACTTCTCCTGAAGGGATTGCCATGGTGGAAGCAAAAATAGATTCGATAACCTTTAAACCACATGTTGGAGAAACCTACGAAGTAAAGGTCATCAAGATGCTTGATTTTGGAGCAGTGGTAGAATATCTTGAAGCACCGGGCAATGAAGTCTTACTTCACGTGAGTGAACTCGCATGGGAACGTACGGAAAACGTTAGTGATGTGGTGAATCTAGGAGATGTTTTAGATGTAAAATATTTCGGAATCGACTCGCGTACGAGAAAGGAAAAAGTGTCTCGAAAAGCTTTATTACCTAGACCTGAAAAAAAATAATACATTTTTTAGGCGCTTTTTGAAACATTCGCATCTTTTGTTCGTATTACTAGTATTACTTTGATTCAAATATATTTTAAATGAGACAGCTCAAGATAACCAAGCAGGTTACGAATCGGGAGACCGCTTCCCTAGACAAATATTTACAGGAAATTGGAAAAGTAGATCTAATTACTGCAGAGGAAGAAGTTGAATTGGCACAACGGATTAAGGCGGGAGACCAAATTGCCCTTGAAAAATTGACCAAAGCCAACTTGCGATTTGTTGTTTCTGTAGCAAAACAGTACCAAAATCAAGGCTTAACCCTCCCCGACTTAATCAATGAGGGTAACCTCGGTTTGATCAAGGCCGCACAACGCTTTGACGAAACTCGGGGATTTAAGTTTATTTCGTATGCCGTTTGGTGGATTCGTCAATCTATTTTGCAAGCCTTGGCAGAGCAGTCTCGTATTGTCCGTCTTCCACTCAATAAAATTGGATCCATCAACAAGATCAATAAAACCTATGCTTTTCTAGAGCAGGCGCACGAAAGAGCTCCCTCTGCGGAGGAAATTGCTAAGGAATTGGACATGACCATCAACGATGTAAAAGAATCGCTTAAAAACTCTGGGCGACACGTATCCATGGATGCCCCCTTGGTAGAAGGAGAAGATTCGAACTTATACGATGTATTAAACAGTGGTGAGTCACCTAACCCAGACAGAACCCTACTGCATGAGTCTCTTCGAACCGAAATAGAACGTGCTCTAGAGACCTTGACACCTAGAGAAGCTGATGTAGTTCGCTTGTATTTTGGATTGGGAGATCAACATGCGATGACTTTAGAAGAAATTGGGGAAACCTTTGATCTCACTAGGGAGCGGGTTCGTCAAATTAAAGAAAAAGCCATTCGAAGATTGAAACACACCTCGAGAAGTAAAATTCTCAAAACCTATTTAGGATAAAGAATTAAAGCAACCCAAGGGTTGCTTTTTTTATATCTTTGTACTTCAAATATATTTTATGTCCATACGAATAGCACCCTCCCTCCTCGCCGCTGATTTCGCAAACTTGGAGCGAGACATTGCGATGGTCAACTCCAGTGAAGCCGATTGGTTTCATATCGATATTATGGATGGAGTTTTTGTACCCAATATTTCTTATGGAATGCCTGTTCTCAAAGCCATCCAAAAACACGTACAGAAACCACTGGATGTACATTTAATGATTGTAGATCCCGATCGTTATATCGAAACCTTTGCCGCTTTGGGTTCGGAAATTCTAACCGTACATTATGAGGCCAGTACTCATTTACACCGAAGCATTCAAAAAATAAAAGGCTGTGGGATGAAAGCGGGAGTTGCTTTAAACCCGCACACACCCATTCGAAGCCTGAGTGAAACCATCCAAGACATCGACTTGGTCTGTTTAATGAGTGTCAATCCTGGTTTTGGTGGACAATCCTTTATTGAAAACACTTTTGAAAAAGTCAAAGAAGTAAAAGAACTCATTGAAAATAAAAAGACTTCCTGTTTGATAGAGATAGACGGGGGTGTAACCGATAAGAATGCTACTAAACTTATCTCCTGCGGAGCTGATGTTCTTGTAGCTGGAAGCTATGTGTTTGGAGCCTCCGATCCAGCAGCTAAAATTCAATTACTTAAAAAAGCTTAATTACGCTTCAGTTTAAACTGAACACGTCGATTAACTGCTCTCCCTTCGGGTTGCTCATTATCACCTATTGGATTCTCTTCCCCATATCCTTGTACTTCAAGTCGTGTTGAAGGAACCCCTATTCCTATTAAGTGCTCGAGAACCGCCTCAGCGCGTTTCACAGAGAGTTCAACATTGTAATCTTCCTCTCCGTCCGCAGAGGCATAGCCTTCTATCAATAGGTTTCCATCAGGATTTTCTGACAAGAGGATTTTTATTTTTTCTAAATTTTCGAGTGTTTTACGACCAAATATTTGATAGCTATTGGCAGCAAAATTTATTCTAGCGCCGAATTCATTTAGAGTAGCCATAATCTCGTTAGACCATTCAGGGCAACCATTATTTTCAGCAGAACCTGCCTCATCCTTACAGAGGTCCTCGTTGTCGTTTACACCATCCCCATCTGTATCAGGCCACGGACAACCGTTGTTTTCCTCAGGACCTGAACTATTGACACACTCATCCAAGGGATCAGCAACGCCATCGCCATCTGTGTCCGGACAACCGCTCATTTCGAGAGTGCCTGCAACTTCTGGGCAACTATCTTCTGGATCTGCAATTCCATCTCCATCCGTATCTTTACAACCGTTAAATTCTGGAGATCCAGGAATTTCTGGACATTGATCTTCTTTGTCAATAATTGTATCACCATCTGTATCGGGACAGCCTTCATATTCTTTTAGACCGGGAACATTGGGGCATTTATCTTTTTTATCAGAAACACC
>CAXGYE010000197.1:0-3106 GCA_964013865.1 uncultured Flavobacteriaceae bacterium | reverse complement strand
TTCGCCATGAAGAAGACTTTTACAACCGCGTAGCCGATGCGATTGAGTTGGCATACTATGAAGGAAAAGGGATCTGTTCTTTACTACACCTTGAAGACAAGCGACGTGAAGTATTTTCAAATAAATTTGAATTGGATGGCTTGACCTTTTTAAAGCCTAGTGTCCATTTATTTAGTTTTAATAATCCACTGGGGGCCTGTCCGGTTTGTGAAGGCTTTGGTGATGTGATGGGTATTGATCCCGAATTGGTCATTCCCGATACGAGCAAGTCGATCTACGATCAAGCCATCGTACCTTGGCGCGGCTCCACTATGGTAAAGTTTTACGATAAACTCGTCAACAGCGCCTATCTCTTTGACTTTCCTATTCACAAACCGTATTTCGAACTTACCAAAGTACAAAAGGAGCTTCTTTGGAAAGGCAATTCCCACTTTACTGGAATCCATGACTTTTTTAAACGAATCGAAAAAAAGAATTACAAAATCCAGAACCGCGTACTCCTTTCTCGCTATCGAGGAAAAACTTCGTGCGCCCAATGCGAAGGAACACGTCTTAAAGAAGAGGCCAATTACGTAAAAATTGGAGGGAAAAGCATCGGTGACTTGCTTCAGATCTCCTTAGATAATTTAGCACGCTTTTTCCAGAATCTAGAATTAAAGGCACACGATCAGGAAATCGCTGAACGCTTGTTAATTGAAATCAACAGTCGATTGAAATTCGTCCAGGAAGTTGGTTTGGGATACCTGACGCTAAACCGACGGTCCAACACCTTGTCTGGAGGTGAATCGCAACGCATACAGTTAGCCACTTCCCTAGGAAGCAGTTTGGTGGGCTCCATGTACATTCTCGATGAACCTTCTATCGGATTGCATCCTCGGGACAACGAACGCCTGATTGAAGTTTTAAAAAATCTAAGAGATTTGGGCAATACCGTCATTGTTGTAGAACACGATGAGGAAATCATGAATGCGGCTGATCAAGTCATTGATATTGGTCCTGAGGCAGGTACTTTGGGAGGTCAGATAATTGCCCAAGGACCCTTAAAACAAGTATTAAAAAGCGATGGGCTGACCGCAGCCTATCTCAATGGGACCAAAAAAATTGAAGTCCCAAAGAAGAGGAGAACTTCGAAAAAGAAAATTGAAATTAAAGGTGCAAGAGAACAAAATCTCAAAAATATTGATCTCGAAATCCCATTGGGTGTACTTACCGTTGTAAGCGGAGTGTCTGGAAGTGGTAAGTCCAGCTTGGTCAAAAAAATCCTTTACCCTGCCCTACTCCGTCATTTTGATATTTACAGTGAAAAGCCTGGATCCTACACTGAGTTGAAAGGAAATTTAGACACCCTTCGCAGTGTCGAGTTTGTAGATCAAAATCCCATTGGAAGATCTTCCCGATCCAATCCTGTGACTTACATCAAGGCTTATGATGAGATTCGTTCCTTGTACGCTTCTTTACCGATATCTAAAAACCGAAATTATCAGCCCAAACATTTTTCTTTTAATGTGGATGGAGGGCGCTGTGACCATTGCAAAGGTGAAGGAACCGTTACCATCGAGATGCAGTTTATGGCAGATGTCATTTTAGAATGTGAGCACTGCAACGGCAAACGCTTTAAAAAAGAAGTTTTAGAAGTGAAATTTCACGACCAAAATATTGATGACCTCCTCTGCATGACCGTGGATGACGCTATCGATTTTTTTGTTTATCATGATCAAAAGCGAATTATTCAAAAATTACAACCACTCCAAGACGTGGGATTGGGATATGTAACCCTTGGCCAATCTTCTGCCACTCTATCGGGGGGTGAAGCACAGCGAATTAAATTGGCTTCGTTTATCAGTCAGGGTTCTTCAAAAGAAAAAGTACTTTTCATTTTCGACGAACCTACCACGGGACTTCATTTTCACGACATCCAAAAATTGCTCACTTCGTTCAATGCGTTGATTGACCGAGGACACACTATTGTTGTGGTAGAGCACAATCTCGAATTGATCAAATGTGCGGATCATCTTATAGACCTAGGTCCCGAAGCGGGAGATGCAGGAGGCTATTTAGTAGGACAAGGAACTCCTGAAGCCATTGCAAAACTTCCTAAATCGCATACAGGAAAATATCTGGTAGAAAAATTAAAATAGTCGCTTGCGAAAATCCTGAATGAGCGATTCTATATCCGAAGACCAGCGAAAAGTAAATAAGGGAATACTGAAAAGCCCTAAAATCAATACACTACGCAATGGGATGGACAGCCAGGGGTTTACTACAGTCGGTATTTCATCAATCACGGCATAAATCAACCCCATACTCAATACGACCCCAAGGGTTTTAGTAGAATAGGGATGAATTTTAAATAAAAATTGAATCAAAAGAATTTTACACAAATTGATAAAGAGTATGACGAGTACCGTTGCAAAAGCTGCACCCATAATGCCGTGGGATTGAATGAAAATATAATTTAAAATAACTGCCATTATCGCAGAAGATATAGAAAACCAAAAAACATAGGAATAGTACTTTGAATTACTAATGATGTTGTTAAGGCAACCCATAGACACACTAAATAATTTCCCCAAAGAGACCAAAATAACAACCCCTATTGCAGAAGCATAACCCTCCTGATTGATAATTTGATAAAAATCTTTTAAGTTGAGATTTATCAGTAAAAACAGGAATCCAGAAACAATCATCAGGTTGATACTGCTCTTTTTTAAAAGACGTTCCAAACGTTCAACATCGTTCGCGTTTAAGGCTTGAGCTACTAAGGGACTCGTGATTTGAAACATGGCTCTCCCGGGGGCTTCCACTACTGCAGCGATATAGAGTGCTACGGCATAAAAGGCTACATTGGCATCGGTTGTCAAAGAAAAAATCATGGACTTATCAATATCCAAGATAAAACTCGCCGCAGCTCCAGAGAGGAAAATCAGTCCGCTGTAACGTAACATCTCGCGCCAAGAGGAAGGGAGTTTCCATTGAAACTTAGGAATGTAAACTGAAAAACTATATCCCATGATAATCAGTAAACGCAGATAATACCCACCAATCAGATAGTTGATAAACGTATTCAAATCAATCCATTGGAACGCAAAACAGATCAGCAATGTAA
>CAXGYE010000196.1:0-3111 GCA_964013865.1 uncultured Flavobacteriaceae bacterium | reverse complement strand
TATCCACACCCGAATATCGAAATGAAAGGAGATCAGATTTCCATTGCCAACGCGTACGAAGTGGGCATTGGTGATTGGGACAAGGTTACCGTAGCTTATGCCTACAGTGACTTTCCAGAAGGTACCGACGAAAAGGAAGCGTTGAATGCTGTTATCGATCAAAGTGCAGCAGCGGGGCACCGTTTTATTTCTGACAGCGACGCGCGCCCCATCGGAGGAGCTCATCCCAATGCCCATTTGTGGGACAATGGGGGAGTAGCCACAGACGAACTGGCCCGTTTGATGAAAATCCGAAAACAGGCGCTAGGACAGTTGTCTTTAGACCACCTGCGTGAGGGAGAACCCTACAGCACTTTGGAAGATCGTTTTGTACCGATGTATTTATTACACCGCTATCAAGTAGAGGCAGTCGTTAAATTGATTGGGGGAGTAGATTATGACTATGCGGTAAAGGGATCCCAGAATTATCAGGTTCAAGTGGTGGACGCAACCACTCAGCGAAATGCGCTTTTGGGGTATTTGAATGCCTTGGCCCCTGATGCTTTAGCGATTCCTGAAAACTT
Source organism: uncultured Flavobacteriaceae bacterium (assembly GCA_964013865.1). Taxonomy (GTDB): domain Bacteria; phylum Bacteroidota; class Bacteroidia; order Flavobacteriales; family Flavobacteriaceae; genus MS024-2A. Next base: position 2,548 of record CAXGYE010000196.1, on the reverse strand, counting down.
ACATCCCCTTTTACCACCCCGTTCTTTTTCCAATCCCAGAACAAGAGAAAACTTCCTCTCTCAAACAGGAGTTGCCTTTGATTATTTGGGAATAGCCCAAAGCCTTAGTGATGCTTTAATTGGGATGTTGCTGCATCCTGATCGCGCCAACCGTTTGGTAACGCAATACGGTTTTGATGCAAATCAACTTTCTTTAAAAGAAATGTTAGACACTTTAGTCGATTCCCACTTTAAGGTAAAACCACGGGATCGTCACCAAGCCCAACTCAACGATCTAGTCAAGTCCACTATTTTAAAGCACCTCATGTACCTCGGACAACAGCCCGATGCCAATCCAATTGTTAAAGCCCTTGTTGTTAAGCAACTGGTCACTTTGGACCGGTGGTTGGCCGGACAAGAAGAAGAGGGGTTTTCAGAGGTGTATCGCATGCAAATCGATCGTTATTTTGAGGCCCCTGCTGATTTTCAACCTCCCACACCCAAGCGCCTTCCCGATGGATCGCCAATTGGGTCGTATTCTTGTGATTTTTAAGCGATGGTTGTCAATTTAATTAGCGATACCGTAACCCAACCCGCGCCCGGCATGCTGGAAGCCATGTTTCGTGCAAAAGTAGGTGACGATGTCTTTAAAGAAGACCCTTCTGTAAATGCCTTTGAAGAAGAAGTGGCAGCTCTTTTTGGAAAAGAAGCTGCGCTGTTTTTCCCCTCAGGGACTATGACCAACCAAACGGCGATTAAATTGCACACCCAACCCGGAGAGCAACTGATTTGTGATCACTACGCCCACATCTTCAATTACGAAGGGGGAGGCGTGAGTTTCAATTCGGGGGTTTCCTGTAAAATGATTCAAGGGGATCGCGGTAGAATTACGGCTGAGCAAATCGAGGCCTGTATCAACCCTCCCGATTTTTACCACAGTCCCCGAACGCGTTTGGTGTGTTTAGAAAACACCACCAACAAAGGGGGAGGAGCAGTTTACGATTTGGAAGAAATCAAAAAAATTCGCGCCCTGTGTGATCGAGAAAATTTAGCACTGCACCTAGATGGCGCACGGCTTTGGAATGCCTTGGAAGTAACTGGAGAAGATCCAAAAGAATATGGGGCTTTGTTTGAAACCATCTCGCTTTGCTTTAGTAAAGGCTTGGGCTGTCCTGTGGGATCGGTATTGATCGGATCTCGAGAACAAATACATGAAGCACTGCGGATACGAAAGGTTTTTGGTGGAGGAATGCGTCAAGCGGGCTATTTGGCAGCTGCAGGGAGCTATGCCTTAAAGCACCATCGTAAAGATCTGAGTCTAGATCACAAACGAGCCAAAGAAATTGCTGAAGTTCTAGAAAACTGTTCTTTTGTACATAAGATTCAGCCTGTTACTACGAATATCATTATTTTTTCATTGAAAAGCGATTATGACGAAGTACAGTTTGTTCAAGAACTAAAAGAAAAACAAATCCTAATCATAGGACTAGGAAAAGGAAAATTGCGAATGGTTACTCATCGGGATTATACTCAGGAGCACCACACGTATTTGTTAACAACTTTATCAAAAATGGAAGTTTATGCGTGAGGCTATATTAATCACAAGTATGATTTTTGCTTTTTCAGCTTGTAAAAAGAAAATTGCAATGAATTTTGACACGACAATTATACCTCCCGTAGCGGAACAAATCCCCTATCAATTAAAAAAACACGACGACATCCGAGTAGATGAGTACTACTGGATGAAAGAACGAGAGAACCCTGAGGTCATCGACTACCTAGAACGAGAAAACGATTATTACAATAGGATTACAGCAAGTTCAGCCAATTTTAAAGAGGAGCTCTTCGAGGAGTTAAAAGGAAGGATTAAAAAAGACGATGAGTCGGTCCCTTATTTTCTGAACGGCTACTGGTACAGCACGCGCTATGAAAAGGGAAAACAATATCCCATATACACTCGAAAAAAAGACTCCTTAACGGCCCAGGAAGAAATCCTTTTTGATTGTAATGAAATGGCAAAGGGGCAAAATTATTTTCAACTTGTTGGGATCAATGTAAGTCCTGATAATACGAAAGTAACCTTTGGCGTTGATACGGAATCCAGAAGAAAATACACCTTATACGTCAAAGACTTAGAAACGGGCCAAGTGCTGGACACTGAAATCAAAAATACGACTGGTGGAACCGCGTGGGCAGCAGACAGCGTCCATTTCTTTTATGTGGAAAAAAACCTGCAAACCTTGCGATCTGAAAAGGTGTTTCGTCACAATATTCAAAGTCCTAAAGCTCTAGATCCTTTGATTTTTCACGAAGAAGACGATACGTTTTCTGTGTATGTTCAAGAGTCTAAGTCTCAGGAGTACATCTTTATTGCCTCTTACAGTACGTTGACTACGGAATACCAATTTGTCAAGGCCAATGAACCCCTTTCCGAATTTCAACTGGTTCAAAAGCGAACCCGAGGTTTGGAGTATTCTGTATCTCATTTTGAAGATCATTTCTACATATTGAATAACAAAGACGGGGCAACTAACTACAAAATCTCCAAGACTTCGGTAGAAGAAACCAG
>CAXGYE010000195.1:0-3163 GCA_964013865.1 uncultured Flavobacteriaceae bacterium | reverse complement strand
CTGCTCTTCGGTTACTATAATATTTTGAGTGAATGCCAAATCGTCGATCAATTCATCGGTACTTCTTCTCAAATAGCCACTTTCATCAATACTCCCAATAATGAATTCAGCAATTTGAAATTCATCTTCGGAAAGGATGAGGTTTCCAACCTGCTGCGACAAATGTTGATGAAAACTGATACCTCCAGAAACAGGGATCGTTCGTTCTTGATCATCACTGCTGTAGTTGTTTGAGTATAATTTATACGAAGGAATTTCGTCGTCACTCAAATATTGATCGATGTCAATTTCGTCTGCTTCTATCTTTTCGCCTTCCTCAAAATTGCTCTCTTGATTTTCGCTGCTTTGCTTTTCCATTCCACTTTCCAAAGCGGGATTTTCGCCCATTTCGGATTCGATTTTTTGTTCTAACTCAAGCGTAGAGAGTTGGATCATCTTCATCAGCTGAATTTGCTGAGGAGATAATTTTTGAGAAAGCTTTATTTGGAGCTGTTGCTTGAGCATACGGATTAAAATCGTCTAGGTAAAGATATGTAATTTAGCCGTTACTTTTTAGAATGCTGCATTTTGTGGAGTTCTTGGAAATGGGATCACATCTCGGATGTTATTCATCCCTGTAGTAAATTGAACAAGTCGCTCAAAGCCCAGTCCGAATCCACTGTGAGGGACACTTCCGAAGCGACGAAGATCCAGATACCACCACAATTCTTCAGCATCGATATCCATTTCTTGGATGCGTTTTTCCAACACGTCGAGTCGTTCTTCGCGTTGAGACCCCCCCACAATTTCTCCAATCCCTGGAAAGAGGATATCCATCGCCCGAACGGTTTTTTCGTCGTCGTTTCTACGCATGTAAAAGGCCTTAATATCTGCGGGATAATCAAATAAGATTACGGGACAATTGAAGTGTTTCTCTACTAAAAAACGTTCGTGTTCGCTTTGAAGATCAACTCCCCATTCGTGGATGGGAAATTGAAATCTTTTCTTTTTGTTGGGCTTTGAATTTCGAAGTATTTCATAGGCTTCGGTGTAACTCACCCGTTTGAAGTCATTTTCAATGACAAATTTTATTTTTTCAATCAAACCCATAGGACTGCGTTCCGCCTGAGGTTTGCTTTGGTCCTCTTTAGTAAGTCGCTCATCGAGAAATTCTAGATCTTCTTTACAGTTTTCCAAGACCTCTTTGAGGACACTTGTTATGAATTTTTCTGCCAGATCCATATTGTCGTTCAAGTCGTAAAATGCCATTTCAGGTTCAATCATCCAAAACTCGGCAAGGTGTCGCGTGGTGTTTGAATTTTCTGCCCGAAACGTAGGTCCAAAGGTATACACTTCTCCAAGTCCCAAAGCATAGGATTCGGCTTCCAATTGACCCGATACGGTAAGATTAGTTTCTTTGCCAAAAAAATCTTTTTTAAAATCCAGCGCGCCTTCTTCTGTTCGGGGTGGATTGTTGAGGTCCAATGTGCTCACCCGAAACATTTCCCCTGCTCCTTCCGCATCACTTCCTGTGATGATGGGGGTATTGACGTAGTAAAAGCCTTGTTGTTGAAAAAATCGGTGTACCGCAAAGGAGAGGGCCGAACGCACACGCATAACCGCAGCAAAGGTGGTGGTTCGTACTCTTAAGTGTGCTTTTTCTCGTAAAAATTCAAGACTGTGTTTTTTAGGCTGTATTGGATATTTATCAGGATCGGAGTCTCCCAAAATGTGAATTGTTTCCACTTGTAGCTCTACTTTTTGACCCCCTCCTTGGCTTTCTACTAGAACCCCTTCTAGGTGCAAGGCGGCTCCTGTAGTGATTCGTTTCAACAAGGCGTCATCTAGCTTTTCAAAATCCACGACACACTGAAGATTTTTTAAGGAAGACCCGTCATTCAATGCGATAAATCGGTTGGCTCGAAACGTTTTAACCCATCCGTGTACCGCACAGTTTTGGTTTACTTCTGATGTTTCTAAAAGGGTTTTGATTTTCGCTGCTCTCATTACTGTAATTTAAATTTTTACGGCGCCACAAAGATAAGTTTATTTCAGAAAGTTTTAGGTCTGACTTGATTTCAAGTTTAACTCGGATTTGGTAGTTGGATTCGTTACGAAGTTGAAAAACACAAGCAAGGCGACTTATTTTGCGGTTGTTTTCAACTGGAGTAGAATTTCTATTGCCTAATTTGGTTTAATCCAAAATCTCTAGCTTGGGTTCTTTCAGGACCTTGTCATTACTTATGGAGTCTTCCAACGATATGAGTAAGGAGGGTAGTAAAACGAGGTTGGCAAGCATGGCCATCATCAGGGTGACTGCCACAAGTCCCCCTAGGGCTTGGGTCCCTCCAAAATTGGAAGACATAAAGATGGAAAAACCAAAGAATAACACTACCGAAGTATAAAACATACTGATTCCAGTTTCTCTCAACGCAGCAAAAACAGCTTTGTTAATTTTCCATCCGTTAGCAATGAGTTCTTGACGGTATTTGGCTAAAAAATGAATGGTATCATCTACCGAAATTCCAAAAGCAATGCTGAACACTAGTATGGTAGAGGGTTTCAACGGAATTCCAGTAAAACCCATCACCCCCGCAGTGATAATCAGAGGTAGTAGGTTAGGGATTAGTGAAATTAAAATCATTTTAAAGGATCGGAAAAGGAACGCCATAAATAGTGCGATCAGTAAAATGGCTAAACTCAAAGAGAGTATTAGGTTATTAATTAAGTATTTTGTTCCCTTTAAAAAAAGCAACGATTTTCCGGTGATATTAACCCCATAGCGGTCCTTTGGAAAAATTTTGGCAATGCTTTCTTTTAGATCGGTTTCAATTTCTTCCATACGTGAAGTTTTGATGTCTTTCATGTAGGTAGTGATCCTGCCAAATTGCCCCGTACTGTCCACATATCCATTGAGTAACTGACTATCGCTATTGGAACTATTCAAAAAAGGATAGATAAAACTATTTTCTTGTGATGTAGGGAGAGCAAAATAGTTAGGGTTGCCATTGTAATACGCCTGTTTTGCATATTTTACTGCGTTCACTATGGAGAGGGAGGGTGCCAGTTCGGGAATTTCGTCTATGGTTTCCTGAAGTTGATTCATTCTCCTAAGCGTTGCAGGTCTAACAATGCCCTCTTCTCGTTTGCTGTCAATCCATATTTCCAAAGGTACAATTCCGTT
>CAXGYE010000194.1:0-3171 GCA_964013865.1 uncultured Flavobacteriaceae bacterium | reverse complement strand
ACGAGTATATCTTTTTCCATCTAAAAAAATAGAATCTACACCCTTGGGGAACTGATAGTGAAGTATACGTCTAGACATAGAATATAAAACTAATGATTTAGAACTAAAAAAAATATATTTTAAGAGAATTTGATAGTTAAATTTAGTCAATTTTAGGTTCTCAGAAATATACTAACTTAGAAGTCAAGTTAAATTTGCAAAAAATGAATCTGAATACGCTACCGAGTAAAGAATTAATGCCTGGGTACCATGGTAAAATGGTACATGGTAACCAGCTCACTTGGGCTTTTTGGACAGTTGAAAAAGGAGCTGTTGTACCCGAACACCAGCACCTGCATGAACAAATTATGCATGTGGTGGAGGGGAATTTTGAATTTACCCTAGATGGGGAAACAAAAATTTACAAATCGGGAGATATTGTATATATCCCATCAAATTTTTCCCACTCAGGAAAAGCGATTACTCCATGTAAATTAATGGATGTTTTTAGTCCAGCACGTGAAGAATATAAATAATTTATGAAGGTTGATTTAACAGGAAAAAGAGCCTTGGTAGGGGGAGCTAGCAAAGGAATTGGCCGGGCAATTGCTGAACGACTAGCAGCCTCAGGTGCAGAAGTGGTTGTCATGGCACGAAACGAATCGAGTCTCCAAGAGTTGGTTGCCCAACTGGATCGTTCCCAGGCACAGAACCACCGCTATTTAGTCGTTGACTTTTCAGATTACAAGGCTTTTTCTAAAAAAGTAAATGTTTTTTTTAGAGATCATAAGATTGATATATTAATTAACAATACCCAGGGTCCACCTGCTGGAAGTGCGCTAGAAAAAGAAATTGAGGAGTACCAAGACGCTTTTGACTTATTGTTTAAGTGTGCCGTTTTATGTACGACTCTTGCTTTACCGCATATGCAAGAACAACACTGGGGTCGCATACTCAACGTCGCTTCCATTTCAGTAAAGGAACCGCTGAATTACTTGGTACTTTCCAATACCTTGCGCGCAGCTTTGGTCACTTGGGCAAAAAGTTTATCTGTAGATATTGCGGAAGATCAAATCACGATCAATTCAATTCTTACGGGGTATTTCGATACTCAACGTATCGAACAACTGAATACTAAAAAAGCCGAAAAAATGGGAATCCCAGTTTCTGAAGTTCGAGCTGCCATGGAAGCTACTGTCCCCATGAAACGCATCGGAAAACCCGAAGAATACGCAAACTTAGTTTGTTTTTTAGCTTCAGATCTTGCGGGGTACATAACGGGAACTACTATCCCAATTGACGGGGGATTATTAAAATCACTTTAGGTTAACTATGATGAAAAATCATTCTTTATTCCCAGTGATTTCTTGATATCGTTTGATCATTTGAGTCAATTTTTCAGGCTGGCTTTCTGCTAGGTCGTTTTGTTGTGCCTGATCTGAATCTAGATCAAAAAGTTGATAGTTCTCCGAATTTCCAAGTTCTACATTCGTGTAAAAACTTTTTTCAGGTCCTGGATAGGGAGGTATGAGCACCCAATTTTGGCTTCTAAAAGCGGTTTTGGTTTGCGCTTCTAATACCAGTTCGCTTCTTCCGGTTCCTGAATTTTTAAACAATACTTCGGATAAATCCATTCCGTCTTTGGATTTTGTTTGAGAACCGATTAATGCGGCGATAGAATTCAAAAAGTCAATCTGTGAAACTATTTCGTCAGTAACTTGAGGTTTTATTTTTCCCTTCCAAAAGGTAATCAGTGGGACGCGTGTGCCTGCTTCAAAGAGACTGTATTTGCCTCCTCTTAAACCACCTGAGGGGGTGTGGTCTCCAATTTTTTCAACAGCGTCATCATAATAACCGTCATTGAGAACAGGGCCGTTATCGCTGGAGAGGATAAGGATTGTGTTTTCTAACAGCTTGTTTTCTTCCAGATGTGCATACAATTCACCAATACACCAATCTGCTTCAATGATGGCGTCTCCTCTAGGTCCCATCCCCGATTTTCCCTCAAAACGAGGGTGTGGGGTTCTGGGTACATGGGGCTGCTGTAGGGTGTAAAACAAAAAGAAAGGATTGTCTTTGACCTTACTGATGTATTTTTTTGCTTGGTTTAAAAATTCGTCTGCCATGTCAATATCACTCCACTGGGCTTGTGTGCCGCCTTTCATAAATCCAATTCGCGGGACTCCGTTTACTATAGAGCCGTTGTGTCCGTGATGCCACATCATGGAAAGCAGTTCGGGATTTTCTTTTCCTGTGGGCTGACCTTTAAAATTTTTCTCAAAACTCACCTCAATGGGATCCTTAGGATCCAAATTAACGACCTTCCCATTTTCAATATAGACTGTAGGAACACGGTCTTGGGTATCGGGCATGATAAAACTGTGGTCAAATCCAACCTCGTTGGGACCAGGGCTAATTTTTTGGTTGTAATTAATTTTGGAGTCTCCGAGTCCCAGATGCCATTTTCCTACAATCCCTGTTTGATAGCCACTGCTTTTTAACATTTTTGGTAAGGTCATTTCGGTTGTATCAATAATGAGATTGGCCCCAGTCAAAATTTTTGCACGTTTGTTTCTCCATGGATAGGTACCGGTGAGCAGGGCATACCTACTAGGGCTACAGGTTGCAGAACTGGAATAGCCACTTGTAAATCGAGTGCCTTGGTTGGCAATTTTATCTATGTTGGGGGTGTTTAATGTTCCCAAGCCATAGGAACTCACATCTCCATAACCCAGATCATCCGCATAGATTATGATGATATTGGGAGGGTTGGATTTATTTTCATCTTTACATGAAGTCATGCTAAAAAGAAATACTACCGAAAGTACAAACAGGTTCCTCATCTGATTTTTTTTATTACTCCCCAAGTTACGTAGATTGTTTTAAAAAAAATCTACAATTAGAAAGCCACCCTTTTGATTTTAAAAATATAGAATTACTAAATCTTTGTGGTTGTATGGATATGGAGGCAAAAAAACTTTAAGCCTTACTTTGTAAAAGAAGACAAGACGAAATGTGTGTATTAATCTCTATTTATTTGCTTATTCTTGTTTTTGAAAACGCAAAAAATAGATCAGTGTACATGCGCTTAACATCAAAGCTGCGGGTAGCGACTTGATCAGCGCATCTCCTATGGCAAAGTGGAAATAAAGTGCTGCAGTCATCAACCCACCAATGACAAGTAGAGGAGGC
>CAXGYE010000193.1:0-3184 GCA_964013865.1 uncultured Flavobacteriaceae bacterium | reverse complement strand
TGTGATTTGATTTTTCTTGTTTCTTTAACTGGAGGGTTAATTTTAAGGAAATAGCCGAAAAGAAATAATAATAAAGAGAAATAATGGGAGTCTATCGCATGATGCTAAATTCATCCATTAGAAATTTTTATGCTCTATCTTTTTTCAAAATTTATTTCTCGAAGCCTGACCTTGTTTACCCCTCCAAAAAATCGATTCACTACTCTTGGAGAAGGATGAAAGGGATTTCCCAATTTAGTTTTACCAATACAATAGAGAGGTAATTGGGCAGTAGTAATCTCATTTAAAATAATTTGGGCTTGTTCTTCAAGATACTTTCGATCAGCAACATGATTACCCCAACAGCACAATACCTTGGAAATGGTATGGCTGGGATCATTTAGAAGTTGACTCAAAATTTTTATATTTTGCAATAACAAGGGCTTATTTTTTCGTTTGGGCAAATTTTTAGGTTGTGGTGTTCTTGCAGGACACAAGTTTATGAGCCACCAACCGTCACATCCGTTGTCTTGGGCTATTCTTTCAATGACTCTCGAAGTAGGGTCTAAAGCAGTTTCATCGGCAGTACTCGGATTGAGTCCAATCGCCAATAGTTCTACATTCCCTTTTTTTCCCAATAAAAATCTTTTCTTAGGATCTTGTAGCGGCAGGCAATAAATTTCACTTGAAATCATACGAGTTTCTGCTAATATTTAACTTATTTTAATTTAATTAAAATTTAGAACAGTAAATTTACTTTTCAATAAGCATTACTATACTTCTATGGAATTGTTAGCCTATGTTTTAGCCGTATTGGGATTGTTAATTTTAATCAAGGGCTTTCGACCCACCTTGCTGTGGATCTCTAAAACAACAGACAAAGAATTAGTCAAAGGAGTAGGTTTTATTGCTTTACTAATGACTTTACTCTTTTATATTTTTGTAATGATACAATTTTTAAGAACCTATTAACCAAATAAAATCAGCTGAGATGACGAACCTCTTACTTTACCTTGTTGTTATTTTACTTTCACTCTCTTCTGAGAATCTCCAACCAAAAGAAAAATCCTATCAACTTATTTGGAGTGATGAGTTTGAACAAGAGGGCAGGGCTGTGGATGCGACGAAATGGTTTTTGGAAACCAATGCCCCCAATAATGGAAGTTGGTACAATGACGAACTTCAGCACTACACAGATCGGATCGATAATGCTTATGTCAGTGAGGGAAGCTTAAAAATTATTGCAAAAAAAGAGGACTATACCTATTCAGGTACCACCCAGGGCTATACCTCTGCGCGATTGAATTCAAAGGTTTCTTTTACCTATGGAAAGGTTGAAGTTCGGGCAAAATTACCGCAAGCTCAAGGGACTTGGCCTGCCATATGGACCTTGGGAAGCAATTTGGAAACGGTGGGTTGGCCAGCCTGTGGAGAAATTGATATCATGGAACAACTTTTTGAGGACTTTGAAATGATTCAATGTGCCGTTCATACCCCCGATACGCATGGACCCGATACGGTCGTGAAACAGGTTCCTGTAAGTAATGTTACCGAAAATTTCCACGTGTATGGCATGGAATGGACCCCAGAACACTTAAAATTCTTTGTTGATGACGAACACTACTTTACCTATGAACCCCAGGTGAAAACACCTGAAAACTGGCCCTATTTTAACGATCAATACGTGTTACTGAACATTGCGATGGGGGGCGCTCTGGGGGGGGCTGTTGATCCTAACTTTACTCAGGATCAAATGGAAGTGGACTATGTCCGAGTCTACCAAAAAAAATAAAAGTCTCTAAGGCGTTTGAAATGAGGAAGCGGGCAAGCCCTCCGTGTTAAACAAGGTGGCTTCAAAATAATTTTTCCAGCCATATCGTACACGCTTTGGATTTTTGACTTTTCGAGAAGAAACACGAACCTTATCATCCAGTATTTTTGCTGTAGCAGGATAAAAAACAGAATCGCTACCCGCTATTTCAAATCCCAGAAGCGCCCCTTTTGCCATTAGCCCCGACCCAACATAATCAAAATCGAGATCGATATAGGACGGATCTAATTTTTGGCTTTTGTAAAGTGGTCCACTAGCTAAAACTTCAGACTTCCCATAATCGTTTGCCAGGGCCAACCGCGCGAGACGTTTTCCTACATCTTGCTTGTTTGCGGGATGTATATCGTCTTCCTCCCCGATATCTAAAGTTACCGCCATACCTGTTTTTTCCAAGGCTAAGGTTTTTCGCTGTGCCTCCCGAAGGGCATGTGACTCGGCTTCAGGAGTGTATCTAAAGGGAGCTATTTGAACAAAATAAAAAGGTAGTTTTTGCCCCCACTTTTCTCGCCAATCTGTGATCATCCCCGTAAACAAACTTTGATATTCTTTATAATTACCTACGTTACTCTCCCCTTGATACCACAAAAAGCCTTTTACTTGGTAAGGGAGCACGGGCTGTATCATGGTATTGAACAGCACACTGTACGTGTTGGGATTTTGAACCAAAATCCCTTTTTTAAGTTGTTTTTTCAGAGTCTCGTCTTGTGTTGACAATTCGGCAAAAGTAAAATTGTGTTTTTGGAAGGAAGTATTGAGGAAGTAGGCGATATGTTTAAATCGCCAAGACTCGGAATCCAGTTCGATACGCTCTTGATCACCTGCCAAATAGGCCGCCCCCCTGAATCCACTTTCCCCACCCGTATCGATAACTCGAATCGCAAGGACATTCCCTTCTTTCTTTAAAAGACCGGCAGGAATTTCATAAGAACGTCCAGTACAACATGAAAACCCTTGGCCAATCTGTTTACCATTGAGGTAGGTATAATCAAAATCATCTATTCCACCTTCTACAACAAAATGAGAAAAAGCGGATGGGTTTTCAATATCAAACGTTTTTCGCAACCAAAACACGCCATCTTCCGCAAAGCTCCCTTTAGTGAAGACAGATTCTAAAGCGGTCTTTGCGTTTTCAGAAGTTTCAGTGTCAAAAACAGACCAGCCCATATCCTCATATTCAGGAGCAGCAAATTCAAGATCTCCTAAGTCTAGTGACTCCCAAGCTTCAATACTTTCGGGTACTGCATAACTTTTTGCTTTTAGAACAGTTTCATTTGATTGTCGAATTTCTTTGTTCAGTTCAACTGAATTCTGCTGGATGGCTTTCAATCCTCCTTGACTTAAAATTTCATTGGCTTGTTCTGCGCTAGCCTCCAT
>CAXGYE010000192.1:0-3245 GCA_964013865.1 uncultured Flavobacteriaceae bacterium | reverse complement strand
TGTTTTTAAAATGGTTTTGATTTTGTTCCCAAAATCATTCTCTACTTCCAACGATCGCTTACACGAGCGTGCAGAACATTGTCGACAAATGTCTTTTTTCTTTTCTCCAAAATAATTTAAAATTGAATTGCGCTTACAATGATTATGCTCTTCTGTAAATTGAATCATCGCCTGAATCTTTTTCTTTTTCATAGAATAGATTTTTTCAGACCATTCTATCGCAGGGCGTAAAGTATAGCCATCTTCTCTTGGAATTCGGGGGGTAATATAAATTTTGGACTCGTGTATTGAAAATTCAATAATCCCCTGCTGTTTTAATGTCTCAAAAGAATTCAAAAGGCGTTCTTGTGAGTAGTGTAAAGCCTTACATAATTTCTTTGGAGACAAAAGAGAGGATTCTGCTATTAAATGTGGATTTTGGCGCATTAAATATTCCAATAGTTGCCCTGAAGCATTCTCTTTAGACATGTAAGTCATACTTTCATTTGGTGAAGCGATTACACGAACTTGCAACTGTTTTTCTCTAGAATTAGCGAGCTGGACCAGTCCTGTTTGTTCGAATAACCTCAAGGTATGCTCAGTCTTTGAAATACTTTTCTCATGCCGTTTACAAAATCTTTTGAGATCCAGAGAATACAATTGATCTTTTCCCTCTCCATAAGCAATTTGTAAAAAATTGCATAAGTCTCTATAGGTTTCTTTAATATCTAGTTTTGAAGGAATGCGGTCTAAAAATTGACTTTTTAGTGCTTTAGCATCTCCAGGATATGTCAATAAATAAGTGCAAGCTGGTTTTCCATCCCTTCCTGCGCGTCCGGTTTCTTGATAAAAATTTTCAATGCTATCTGGAAGTTGCGTGTGGATTACTAAACGAACATCAGCTTTATCAATACCCATTCCAAAAGCAGTAGTAGCTATTATGTGGGGGATACCCCCTTCTTGCCAAGTCGCTAGCTTTTCCTTTTTTTTCTCTGCCAACAGTCCCCCGTGAAAAAAGTCCGCCTTGTATCCATTCTGATTGATGTATTGTGCAAGGTGTTCTGTTTGTTTTCTTGTGTTACAATAGACAATACTCGATCCTCTGTGGTACTTCAGCAACTGAACAACAGTATTAAATTTGTCTTCAGTATTCCAAATCTTATACGCAATATTAGGACGTTCAAAAGAATGCACATAGTTCTTGGCTTGATTTAAATTCAAGAGGGACCGCATATCCTTGATAACTGCTGGAGTAGCAGAAGCAGTCAGTGCCATTAACGGTACCTTGGGAAAGCGCTTACGCAATTCATCCAACTTCCTATAAGAAGGTCTAAAATCGTGACCCCACTCTGAAATGCAATGTGCTTCGTCTACAGCAATCAATGCAACTTTAACTTTGGTAAGTTGTTCTACAAAACTGGAGTTTAAAAAACGTTCAGGAGCACTAAAAACCAACTTGTAGTTTCCATGTAAGCAATTGTCAATTTGTTGCTGCAGTGAGACGCTCATGGGGTCAGATTGGAAATACATCGCCTTAATGCCTCTTTTTTCTAACTGTTTTACTTGATCTTCCATCAATGCGATCAGTGGAGAAATTACAAAGACTGTCCCCTCTAAAAGCAATGAAGGCAACTGATAACAAAGAGACTTGCCACCACCTGTGGGTAAAATCGCAATAACATCTTTTCCTTCTAAGACATCATTAATAATCTGCTCTTGAAAAGGTCGAAATTGGGAGTAGCCCCAATACTTATTTAGAAGTTGAAATTTATCCATAGGTTTTGATATGGGATTCGATAAAAGTAATCCTTTGTGAAATACTGAACTGAGGCACTTCTATAATTTCGTGTTGTCTTTTGTATGCCTCTTTAATAAAAGGGTAATACATTTTAGCTTGATCGAACGTTTCTAGTCGCTCTGCATCTTTTGTGTATATCTCTTGCCAAGGTGAAACTAAAAAGACCAGATCATATTGATACTGAAATACACTTTCTTCCCATGTGGTTGTTGCTTTCCCTATGGCTTTTAAATACGCATAGGTATCGTGCATCCCACGATCGTAAAATACAACCTTGTTTTGAGCTGGATATTGGTTTGCCTTATCAAATTGTTGTTTTCTACCTTTAAGTAGCTCTTGGCTAAATTCCGTGGGTGAGGATGAGAAAAGATTTACTGTTCCTGCTTTTTGACCTGCTTTAATAAGGGTTCGCGAGTATTCTTCAAAAGTGGTATATCCTCTTTGTTTTAAACCTTCAATAATACTCGTTTTACCTCCTCCAGGGCTACCACTAATAACTATTCTTTTGTTTTTTTGCATTTTTAACAAGTATAAAACCAGTATCTTTACACAAAAGTAAGGGCCTTGATACAATCCCATGACCATTCAGAGGATTTTTATTCACGTTTTTATGAGCAACTCGAAGCTTCTCAAACTTGGCCTGGAATTTACTTTTTTAAATTTATAGTAAAATCGGAATCACCACACCTTGAAAGTCTAAAATCTTTTTTTGATCCTCAAAAAGCTGTTTTTTCAGAAAAAAAATCTTCCAAAAACACTTTTACCAGTTTGAGTATTAAAATTGAAATGCATTCCCCAGAACAAGTCATTGAGATTTACAAGAAAAGTAGTAAATTGGAAGGAATTATAGCGCTGTGATTGTAGGTGCACGGCTTTGGAAATTAATTGATTTTACTAACTTGCAAAATATTTACACAAGACCTTTTTACTAGCAAACTACTTTATGGAAACCTTGCAATACAACACTAAGCGCAAGCAGCTTATTATCCCAGAATACGGGAGACACATTCACAAAATGATCGAACTGGCTAAATCGGAGACCAGTAGCGAAGAGCGAAACAAAAAAGCTAAAGCAATTATCGGTGTAATGGGAAACCTAAACCCGCATTTACGCGATGTCCCAGATTTTCAGCACAAACTTTGGGATCAGTTTTTTATCATGGCGAACTTTGATATCGACGTGGAAAGCCCTTTTGAAAAACCTCAAAAGGAAGTCCTCGATATGAAGCCCGAGAAACTCCCCTACCCACAAAACTTTCCAAAATACCGTTTTTATGGGAATAATATCAAGCGTATGATCGATATTGCCATCGAATGGGAAGAAGGTGAAATGAAAGATGTACTTGTATTTACTATTGCCAACCACATGAAAAAAAATTTCTTGAGTTGGAATAAAGACACGGTGGAAGATGTTGTGATTTTAGCTCATTTAGAAGAACTATCAGGAGGAAAACTAAAAGTTGCCGCA
>CAXGYE010000191.1:0-3269 GCA_964013865.1 uncultured Flavobacteriaceae bacterium | reverse complement strand
TGAACTTATGAAAAAAACAACACTTTACCATACGCATTTGGCGTTGAATGCAAAAATGACACCTTTTGGTGGTTTTGAAATGCCTGTGCAGTACAGCGGTGTAAAAATAGAACATCTCACGGTTCGAGAAAGCCTGGGGGTTTTTGATGTTTCTCATATGGGGGAATTTTATGTCTCGGGACCCAATGCCTTGGATTTACTCCAATATATTTGCAGCAACGATATTTCTAAACTAATTGTGGGAAAAGCACAGTACAACTATTTTCCCAATGAGCAAGGAGGTGTCGTAGACGATTTAATCGTGTATCGTTTGGCGGAAGAACGCTATCTATTAGTCGTCAATGCTTCCAACATCGAAAAGGATTGGAATTGGATTCAAAAACACAATCAAAACTTCAATGCGCTAGTAGAAGATCATTCCGACGCTACTGCCCTACTTGCCATACAAGGACCTAAAGCTATTGAAGCCATGCAGCTGCTTACTGACTTTCCTTTAGAAAGTCTCCCGTTTTATGCACACACCACGACCTCTTTTGCAGGTTGTGAACAGGTAATTATTGCTACAACGGGTTATACTGGAGCAGGCGGTATTGAGATCTATTTCCCGGCAAGGGAGGCAGAAAAAGTGTGGAATGCTGTACTCCAAGCAGGAGCTCCTTATGGAATTGTTCCTGCGGGACTTGCGGCTCGAGATACACTCAGAACCGAAATGGGCTATTGTCTTTACGGTAGTGAAATCAACGATACAACTTCACCCATCGCTGCCGGATTGGGCTGGGTAACACGTCCTGAAACCGGATTTATCAATTCCGAAAACATTGCACAGCAAAAAGCTGAGGGTACGGCTCAAAAACTGATTGGTTTTACAATGGAAGCCCGTGCAATCCCCAGAAGTGGACATACGTTGGTGGATGTGGAAAACAATCCAATTGGAACGGTGACCTCGGGAACCCAATCTCCAGTTTTATCTCAAGGAATTGGACTGGGCTATATCGATTCTAATTTTGCACAACCTGGCACCTCAATCGGTGTTCTGATTCGTGAAAAATTTTGTCCTGCTCAAGTCGTAAAACCCCCTTTTATTAAATCTTAAATCTTGAAACCCATACTGATTTTAGGGGCTAGTGGATTTATTGGAAATACCCTTTACAAAGAACTGGCACCCTACTACAAAACCTATGGAACCTACCACAGTGCTGAGGGCTACGAAAAAAACGCACTCTTTTTTTACTACAGCCTCGAAAAAGGAGGGTTGAAACAACTCCTTAAAGAATTAAAACCCAAGCTGATTATCTCTGCCTTACGAGGTGACTTTTCTGCACAAGTAGAAGCACATCGCTTTCTTGCAGAGTACGTTAGAACACACAATTGCAGAATCATGTTTCTCTCTTCAGCTAATGTTTTCGATTCCTTTCGGCATTACCCCTCCTACGAATACGACAAAACTCTTTCCGAGAGTGTTTATGGTCATTTTAAAATAAAAATTGAAAATCAACTCCTCCATTTGCCCGTGGGGAAATATGTCGTGATCCGTTTACCCATGATTTTTGGGATCAATGCTCCTAGGACACTAGAAATTGACACAGCAATAAAAAAAGACGTTTCAATTGAAGTCTTTCCCAACACCATTATCAATGTCAATAGCGACGTTCGTCTCAGTCAACAAATTCACTATTTGATCAATCACAAAAAAACAGGAATTTACCATTTGGGAAGCACGGATTTGATTTCCCATTTTGACTTTATTAGAACCTTAATTGAACGAAGGCACAACAAATCTGGAATTTATAAACAAGTCTATACTTCCAATACCATGCGGTATCTCGCTACTCTGCCCAAAGAAAATAAACTCCCCCACCACCTTCAACCCTCCTATACCGATATTTTAGACGATTTGAGTCTGCGGTAGGTTTGTTTGAGGTTGCGTTTAACAACTTCTCAAAGTTTTTTATCTTTGGAGGTCTTTAAAAATATCCAGTATGGGAAGAGCCTTTGAATTTAGAAAAGCACGGAAAATGAAGCGTTGGTCCGCCATGGCGAAAACCTTTACACGTATCGGTAAAGACATTGTAATGGCAGTCAAAGAAGGAGGTCCCGATCCAGACAACAATTCTCGTCTCCGTGCCGTAATTCAAAACGCCAAGGCAGCTAATATGCCTAAAGACAATGTAGAACGTGCAATTAAAAAAGCCTCCGACAAAGACACCGGGGATTTTAAAGAAGTACTCTTTGAAGGCTATGCACCCCATGGTATCGCGGTTTTAGTTGAAACTGCTACAGACAACAACAACCGAACCGTAGCCAACATACGTTCTTATTTTAACAAAGCCAGCGGCAACCTCGGAACAGCAGGCTCAGTGGAATTTATGTTTGACCATTCCTGTAACTTTAGAATCAATCCCACAGAACTGGATGTAGAAGAAATTGAATTAGAATTTATTGATTTCGGAGTGGAAGAAGTCTTTGTGGATGACGATGGTATTCTGCTCTATGCTCCTTTTGAAAGCTTTGGTATGATTCAAAAAGAATTGGAAAAACGCAATTTGGAAATTCTATCTTCCGGTTTTGAAAGGATCCCTCAGGTATTGAAATCATTAGATTCCGAAGCGCAAGAAGAAGTTTTACAACTCATCGAAAAAATCGAAGAAGACGACGACGTTCAAAACGTGTATCACACTTTAGAAATAAAGGAATAATTAAAAACTATTTTCTTTCGAACACCCCCCTACTCCCTTAAACAAAGTTTCCAAAGCTTTCAAATCTCGAGATTCATTGTCCGTAGTGTAAAAGTTGGTATGAACTACAACTTTTTTGTTTGCATAATCAAAGGCTACAGGAACAATTGGGATTTGCAACCGCTTGGCAATGTGATAATATCCCGTACGAAGTTTTTTTACTTTCTTTCGCGTGCCCTCAGGTGCAAGGGCAATCCGAAACTTTTGGTGCGCATCAAACACTTCAGCGAGAGACTCTACCGATCCCTTGTTTCCCGACCGATCGATGGGTGCGCCTCCAAGGCTTCTAAAAAACCACCCTGTCAAAGGACTAAACAACTCCTTTTTCCCAACAAAATTGATGGATTCTCCCGAGATGCTGCGAACCAATAAACCCAAAAAGAAATCTACCCAACTGGTGTGTGGAACCACTGCGACAATATACTTGGGAAGGGTTGGAAAATGACCCTGCATCTCCCACTTTAGAAGCTTGAAAAAAATACCTTTGGAAAGCAAACGAAACATCAAACTAAGGTAGGGATTTAAAATCTTCAT
>CAXGYE010000190.1:0-3274 GCA_964013865.1 uncultured Flavobacteriaceae bacterium | reverse complement strand
CACCTAAACCGGCTAATGCAGGAATAAAAGTAACTCCTCCATTATTTTCTACAGTCTCTGCCAAGGCTTCAATCTCTGGAGCTGAGGAAATAATTCCCAGTTGATCTCGTAGCCACTGGACCGCAGCTCCCGCTACAAAAACACTCCCTTCAAGGGCATAATAGACTTCTCCATTGAGTTGATAACCGATGGTGGTCAACATCTTATTTTTAGATTGAACGGGAGTTGTTCCTGTGTTCATGATACAAAAACAACCTGTTCCATAGGTGTTTTTTACATCACCCGAATCAATACACATTTGACCAAAAAGTGCCGCTTGTTGATCTCCTGCAATCCCACTAATAGGAACACTACTATCGAAAAGCCCTTCGGCTGTGCTACCTACTTTTTCAGAACAGGATACTACTTTTGGAAGCAATGCTTTTGGGATATCCAGCGCATCTAGTAATTCCTGGTCCCAATCTAAGCTGTGTATATTGAAAAGTAAAGTACGACTTGCATTGGTAACATCGGTGGCGTGGACAGCCCCTTGGGTCAAGTTCCAAATCAACCAACTGTCTACTGTTCCAAAGGCAAGCTCGCCCTTCTCGGCTTGAGCTCTAAGTTCAGGATCTTGATCCAAAATCCACTTGATTTTAGTCCCCGAAAAATACGCATCCAGCAGCAAGCCTGTTTTTTCGTAAAACAAAGGTGCTTTTCCAGCTTTTTCTAAGGTCTCACAAAGTGAAGCAGTTCTTCGATCTTGCCAAACGATGGCATTATGCACGGGAATACCCGTCTTTCGATCCCAAAGAATGGTGGTCTCTCGTTGATTGGTGATTCCCATGGCATGGATCTGCGAAGCAGTAATGGAATGGTTTTGAAGTACTTCTCGAATGGCTAAAAGTTGGGTCTCCCAAATTTCAGTAGCATCGTGTTCTACCCAACTTTCTTTGGGAAAATGCTGTGTGAATTCGTGTTGGGAAACTCCAATTGTATTTCCTCCTCTATCAAAAAGAATTGCTCTAGAGCTCGTAGTTCCCGCATCTATGGCGAGGATAAAATCGTTCATAAAATGCGTGTTAAAGTTATTAGTTAAAAATTTAAGTGATTAGATTCCCCTCTTCATCCCATTTTGCTAAATCGTTGCGTTTTGACTGATCGATAAACTTGGCTTCCCAATCTTTGTCATAGGACATTCCGTGCACTTCTAAAACATCACCCGGTACACCATCCCAAATATTCGGTTGATTTCCTTTATAGCCTAAATCATTGATGCCTACTTCAGAGGAGAAGTACCCTGTAATGACTAGGTTTCTCATCGTAGCGAAAAAGGCTTCTTCTTTGGTCTTTTCCTCCGTAGCAAAGGCTACTTGATCGAGTATGGATTTTTGTTCCGTTTCAGAAGAGTTGACAAAGGTATTTCCGAATTTTTCAGTTGCCGTAGCATCCATCCATTGCAGTCCTTCTCGAAGGACTTCCTGATAGGAGGGAGCGTCTTTTACTATAAATTCAATAAACTCGGGGACCTCTGCTTGTTCAATCGTTCCTTCTGCTGTTGGAGGAACTATTAAATTTGCCATAACCCGAATGGTATTCATTTCCTCTTTGGAAAAAAAGACTTGATTTAATAGCTCGAGATCGCGTTGCAATTCTTCAGGAGTTCGACCGTATTTGTATTTCCAAACATTTTTATAAATCGCTTCCTTTTCTTTTGGTAAACAACCCTCCAGAACTAAACCACTAGCCAAAGAGCCAATTACGATTGTTTTTATACTATCTCTTCTATTCATAACTAGATATTTTGCTTTTTTAATTCCTGAACGATAAATTCTGAAGTTCTCCAAGAGAGTGCCAAAATGGTCCATGTAGGGTTCTTATCCGCTTGTGATACAAAGGGACCTCCATCTACCACAAAAACATTTTTGGCGTCGTGGAGTTGTTCAAATTCGTTTACTACAGAAGTTTTGGGATCGCTTCCCATTCGTGTAGTTCCTACTTCATGAATAATTTCCCCAGGATTTTTCAGGCCGTAATTGGGCCCTTCATTATCCCAAAGCATATGTCCACCTATGTTGTGAACAATTTTCTCGAAGGTTTCATTCATGTGTTTGGCTTGTTTTCGTTCATAGTCAGACCATTTGTAGTTAAATCGAAGTACAGGAATCCCGTATTTGTCTTTGGTGTCGGGGTCTATTTCACAATAGTTATTGACGTTGGGAACAGATTCGCCACGCCCAGCAAAATAAATGGTAGATCCGTAGTATTTTTTTACTTCTTCGCGAACGCGATCTCCATAACCTCCCACTTCAAGACCAAAGAATTTATTCAGGCTGTTGTAATCGAATCCAAAACCATACATTGGAGCACCTAAACCACCGGCAATTTCAATGTGATAGCCTCTTGGAAAGTCCAACTTTTTGTTGTCTAACCACCAGGGCGAATACAGGTGCATATTTCCCAAACCATCTTCGTTATAGGTCTTGCGATTCATTAAGTCGGGAATGAATGCCATACGATCTGCTCCTGTAGAATCATGCAGATATTTACCTACCATATTTGAGCTGTTGCCCAGTCCATTTTCGTGATAGGTACTTTTTGAATTGAGTAAAATTCGAGCACTTTCGCAAGCGGAAGCAGCCAACACCACTACTTTGGCATTGATGCGGTACTCTTTGTTGTCTTCTTTGTTAATGTAAATGATTCCGTTGGGTTTCCCGTTTTTGTCCACATTCACCTCTCTCACCATACTGTTTACATAAAGATCCAGTCTTCCCTGAGCATTTCTTTGGGCGGGAAAGACCAAACAAGAACTGGCTGAAAAATCGGCATAAACCCCACATGAGCGTCCACAATTTCCGCAATAGTAACACAACCCACGCTCGTTATTGATACGTTTGGTCACTATGGAAAGTCTAGAAGGCATCACTTTTACCCCTGCTTTTTCCGCTCCTTTTTTGTAATACAGTTCGTGCAGTCTTGGTTTTGCTGGGGGGAGAAAAAAGCCATCGGGTTCGTTGTAGATATTCTCCTTAGAACCGGACACACCGATGTACTTATCTACTTTATCGTAATAAGGTTTGAGGTCGTCATAACCAATAGGCCAATCGTCTCCCAATCCATCGATACTTTTTCGTTTGAAATCATTTGGACCAAACCGCAGGGAGATTCTTCCCCAGTGATTGGTTCGTCCCCCTAACATACGACTTCTCCACCAGCTGAACTTTGTGTCTTCTTTCATTTTATAGGGTTCACCGTTCAGAGACCAATCGCCATAGGAAGCGTGATAATCACC
>CAXGYE010000189.1:0-3302 GCA_964013865.1 uncultured Flavobacteriaceae bacterium | reverse complement strand
TCCGTAAGTTCATTCCAAACATCGGTATAGCGCATCACGGCTTTTTTACAGGCTGTATTGTAGTCTTCTACAGAAATGCTCTTTCCAATTTCCTCTTTGGTGATGCCCAACTCTTTTTCAACACCCAATTCGATAGGAAGTCCATGGGTATCCCATCCCGCTTTTCGATGCACTTGGTACCCTTTTTGGGTTTTGTAACGGCAAAAGATATCTTTGATTGCTCGTGCCATTACATGGTGAATCCCAGGCATCCCGTTCGCAGAAGGGGGCCCTTCATAAAAAACAAAAGAAGGACGACCTGTTCGTTCCGAGATACTTTTCGCAAAGGTGTCGTTTTGCTTCCAGTCGGTGAGAACCTCAGTTGCTATTTTGGGTAAATCAAGCCCTTTGTATTCTTTAAATTTCACGTTTCAAATACGGTTTAAAGGCCTTAAAACTCCAAAACAGAGGTTTTAAAGCACTTTGTAAATCAAGTGCGAAAGTAATTAATTTCGATTAAAAAAGAGCAGTCCTTGAAAGATAGGAAAGTGATGATTTTTCAGAAGGTTTCAGAATTGGATGTTTACCCCGAGTTTAAAGTTTCTTCCTGGAGCTGATATCCCCGAGGCAAAAGACCTGTAATGAACATCAAAAATATTGTCCAGCCCCATTCTAAGATGAATTTTATCGTTCCACTGGTATTGGGAAAGTAAAGACAATTCCGACCATGCGGGAGTTCCGGCATACAATTCAGGATCTTCGGAAATCAAGGGGGTTTCGTCTAGGCCGTCTTCTCCTCCCTCACTGTAGTCTTCTGGGGCTTTGCTGCCGCTAAACTGGTAACGCATACTTGCAAACCAAGCTTCTTTTTGATAGGTGAGAACGAGATTCCCAAATACAGGGGAAATAGAAGGTAAAGGTCCGTATTTCATACTTTTTGCCGCTTCAATAATATTGAGATCACCTCTTAGGGATAATTTGTCTGTAAAAGAAAAATTTCCATCGATTGAACCACCGAGAATATAACGATTGCCTAAATTATTATTGGCAAAAGTGGAAAGTTCTTCGCCGTTGTAAAGAATGGTATTCATACTTGGAGTAGACTGATCGGCAAAGATTGTAAACGCATCCCGTCCAATGTGTCTAGAAAGCAGGGTAGTAAAACCTCTCAAAGAAAAATAGTTTTTGGGTTGATTCAAGTATTTCGTAAGACCCACTTCGAAGTTATAAGCATATTCAGGGAAAAGCATGGGATTGGGGACAATTAGCGTCCCTCTACTTTCACGTATCTTCCCTACATCGTCAATATTGGGGTTTCGAAATCCATTAGAAAGTATGGCATTCCATTGAGTTTTTTTATTTGGGCGATAGGTTAATGCCAAGGTTTCTGTAAGAGCCTCAGCATCTAACCTTACACTAGAGAGCAGAGCATTAACGTTGTAGCTTTCGCCCCATTTACCTCTCAAATGGGTGCTGGTAAGTCGAAGTCCTGCATTGAGAGTCAGTTGGGAGTTCAGGTCCCAAATCCAGTTTAAATAAACCGCATAGCTTCCGTAGGAACTTCCCCGGCTAGGATAGCGTGTGGGTATGGGGAGGTTAGGACTGGAACCAACAATTTCGTTTTGTTGTAAAATCAGATCATACTTATGTGCATAAGAACTGACGTCATTAAAAACACCTTCAAATCCGTAAGAAAAAGAATGGTCTTCTTTGATTTGAAATTCAAAATCTCCGTTTAAACTTAAAGCGTTCACATTTTCACGTTGAAAGCTTCGAGTCAAACTATTGAAAAACCGATTGTTTCGAGATTCTTCAAGTTTTTGAAAGGCAAAGGTTATTTTTCCAGAATTCAACAGTTTCTTTTCCGGAAAGATTTTTAATTGTGGGGATATCAAAAAACGTTTTTGTGGTCCGTAATACCATTCTGCATAACGAAGCGAACCATTGCGTTCCTCTACCAACTTATCGTAGCGAGAAATATCAGATGAGTTAGAATATTGGAGATTTAAAATAAATTGGTTCTGCCCCCCCAATTGTACTAGAAATTTTTGCATGAGATCTATTTGATCATAGCCTGTGTTTTTTTGAATTAAAGGGTTTTCATTTTTAAGAGGAGTGGGGCTGAATGAAGTTCTGTCGTTTGTCGAATAAAAAGGGGTTAGCCCCCATTGATCATAACCGTGTCGTCTGTTTTTACCCATTCTAATATCCCCAAAGTTGGAATGACTGATGCTGGTCAGGCTGGCCCATTTTTTAAAACTCAATTCTGTGGAGATGGAATTTATTGAGGCAGTGTTTGCCGACGAAAAATCACTGGAAAATTGGGTTTTAATTTTGTCCTCACTGTTGATTAGGGGATTGCGGGTGTAGTAATGAATGACCCCACCCAAAGCGTCAGATCCGTAACCCACCGAGGACGATCCGAAAACGACCTCTACACGTTCAATCATATTGGGGTGAATGGTGATGGCATTTTGAAGGTGTCCACTTCGATAAATGGCGTTGTTCATCCGCACTCCATCTACCACCAAAAGCAATCGATTGGCTTCAAACCCCCTCAATACAGGACTTCCTCCTCCTCCTTGGGATTTTTGAATGCGAACTCCAGGATTTAGACTTACCAGATCGGCACCAGTTGCGGGGCGTTGGGTTAGTATGTCTTTAGAATTGATGATGCTGACCTTTTCTGCAATCTGTTTTCGTGTTGTTGCATTACGCGCTACGGAGAGGACAATTTCTTCTAGAGTTTGATCCTCGGGTTGTAATACAAATTGAAAACGTTCTTTCACTTCGTTTGTTCCCATTGTAAAGCTCCGAATTTCAAATCCGTAAAATTGGACATATACAGTTTCCCCATCTGTAAAAAGAGAAAGATTGGCAATTCCTTCTTCATTTGAAAGGGTAGATGTGGTTTTTGTTTCATTGTAAAGCGCTACTCCTTCTAAAGGTAATCCCGAAACCTCATCAATCACAACAACCTCCTGCCCCATTGCCCAAACGGAACACAGAATAATGAGAAAAGGACTAAAGTGTTTTAAAAATTTCATTCAGTACTTCTGTGGATTTCGGTGCTTTAAATTGTTGTAAATGTAGTTCGTAATAGGAGATCACACTTTTTAACAGCGCATTTTTAAGTTGCCTTGAAAGTTGAATTGTTCCAATCTTATCAAAATTCGTGCCCAAAAGTTGAATCCAAAAACTTTTTAAAGGATCTTCCAGGAAAGGACCTAGGGGTTTATCAGGAGTCATACATCCTGACTCTAAATCAAAGTAGAGTGCTTCAGGCAGATTTAGATTGGGAGAAAAACCGATAAATCGGGTGA
>CAXGYE010000188.1:0-3310 GCA_964013865.1 uncultured Flavobacteriaceae bacterium | reverse complement strand
GAAGCCATTCGTTTTTTAGCCAAAAAATACAACATAGAAATTGAGGAAACTCAGCAAAGTGACGAGGAGAAGGAAAAGATGAATCTCCGGGAGAGCTTATATCTGGTCAATCAATATGCACAAGAACAATTTACCAAAGATTTATGGGAATCCACAGAGGGAATGGCGATTGGTCTGAGTTATTTTAGGGAACGCGGATTTACAGATGAAATCATTCGTTTTTTTGGTTTGGGGTATGCGGCAGAACAGCCTTCTTATTTTTCCAAAAAAGCTCAAAAAGCAGGCTATGCTCAAGACCATCTTGTGGAGACGGGTTTGGTGATCAAAAATGACCGAGGAACTGTAGACCGTTTCCGTGGAAGGGTTCTTTTTCCTATACGCAGTATGGCAGGTCGGGTTCAGGGTTTTGGTGGAAGGATTCTCTCTGCGACAGCCAAAACTGCCAAATACTTGAATTCCCCAGAAAGTGATATCTATCATAAAAGTCAAGTCCTCTACGGGATTTACGAAGCCAAAAAAACGATAGCAAAAGAAGATGTTTGTTATTTGGTAGAAGGGTACACAGATGTGATTCAGCTGTACCAAAAAGGAGTTGAGAATGTAGTTTCCTCCTCAGGTACGGCACTGACTCCAGAGCAAATTCGACTGATCCGAAGACTTACTTCCAACGTTGTGGTTTTGTTTGACGGAGATGCTGCCGGTCTGCGTGCTGCCCTTCGAGGGATTGATTTGATTTTGCAAGAAGGAATGAATGTTCGGATTTGTTCTTTTCCCGAAGGAGAAGACCCCGATAGTTTTGCTAAGTCTCATTCGCTAGAAGAAATCCAAACCTATCTCACCGAACAAGCCAAAGACTTTATTCAGTTTAAAACCGACCTACTGCTTCAGGAATCTTCCAGCGATCCTGTAAAAAAAGCAACTACAGTTCGTGAAATTGTACAAAGTATTGCAAAAATTCCCGATGCGATAAAACAAGAGATTTATTTGCGAGAATGTGCTGCTCAAATGGAGGTGTCCGAAGAAGTCTTGTTCAATGCGTTGGCCCAAGAAAAAAGCAAGAAATCGGCTCCTGTTCGGAAAATAGAGACAACCGGAACAAAACAAGAGCTCCCAAAGCAATCAGGTAGCATCAAGTCTCAACAAGAAAATCCGCTAATTAATCTGGAAAAACAGATTGTCAGTATTTTATTGCATTATGGAAATGAGGAGGCCTTTTTCGATGAAGTTTTAGTCTCTCCCGACGCTGAGGGTAACTTGGTAGAAGAATCCAAAATCCTACAATCCAAAGTCCATGAAAAGGTCTTTTTGGACTTACAACAAGACGAGGTTGAAATGATTCAGCCCGAATTTCAAAAACTGTACAACCAACTCATCAATACTTTTCAAACAGAGGGAATGGTGTTACCAGAAAAAATGATTCAACAAGAAGATGCTGCTCTAGGGCAAATTCTTACTGATATTTTGTTGGCAGATGAGGAACATCAGCTTCACGATTGGGAAAAGAAAAACATTTTTGTCAAAGATCGAAAAAGTGTAGTAGGACAATTAGTTAGCGAGACTATTTTAACCTTTAGGAGACACCTCGTTGATCAAAAAATCCGCAACCTTGTTTCCGCTGCCAAAAAACGGGAGGTCCCAACTGAAGAAACAGAACTGCTAGAGGAGGTGATGCAATATCAAAACTTAAAAAAACTACTTTCAAAAAAGTTGAACCGAGTACTCTAAAACAAATCTAAATTTCGAGCTTGCTGATAGAGATCGACTTGATTTTGAACATCCAATTTTTTCATCAACCGACTTTTGTAGGTATTTACAGTTTTTTGATTGATTTTTAGTTTTTCAGCAATTTCAATGTTTCGATCTCCTTCAATTAAATATTTGAGTACTTCTATTTCACGTGAAGAAAGGGTTCCATAGGCATTTCTGGGTTTAGACAAATCGATGTTGTTGCTGATTTGATTCGCAAAATTAGAAGTAATATGGTAGCCTGTAGAGACTACTTTTTCAATGGCTTCGATCAATACTTTCCTACTCACTCTTTTGGATAGATACCCTACTGCACCAGCTTTAAGAAGAGAGATTCCATAAATGGACTGAGGCAGCGAGGTGTAAATCAATATTGCTGTTTCTGAATCCATCGCTTTAACTTTACGAATAGTATCTACAGCGCTCCCATCGGGAAGTTCCATTTCTAAGACCACTACCTCTGCCTTATTTTCCGACAGAAAACCCATGAGTTCTTTTACTGTAGAAAAAGTTCCTTTGACTAGGATGTTTTCTGTTTTTTTAAAAAAAGTTTTGAAACCTTTTTGGACCACGGGATGTGGATCCAGAAGCACAAGTTTTATCATTTTTTTGCGAAAATTTGGGTCCTAGATGCAATATAAGGAATATTTATAAATATACCTCAGGTATTTCACAAACTGGTATGGGGATCATTTTATGTTTGTTTTGACGATTCAATGATAAAAAACGATCAAAAACTATTTTTTCTCTTTCAGAAAACGAATCTTCGGAAAGCTGGTTTTCTTTCGCTTCCATAGCCCATTCTAGTTCTGCATAAGAGGCGCCTAATTGATCTTCGTCGGTACGATGGTCACCCCACAATCCATCAGTAGGTGCTGCTTTTTGAATAGATTCAATTACTCCCAAATGTTTTGCTAGTGCAAATACTTGGGTTTTATTTAAATCAGCGATAGGGCTTAGGTCTACTCCTCCATCACCGTATTTGGTGTAAAATCCAACTCCAAAATCTTCAACCTTATTTCCTGTTCCCGCTACCACATAACGATGTAAAGCGGCAAAATAATACAAGCTCGTCATCCGTAGTCGTGCTCTGGTATTGGCCAAACTGAGTAAATGGGCATCAGGGTTTGTTGCCGTGGGGAGTAAATCCTGAAATGATAGAAATACGGAATCTAAAGGTAGCTCTATGGAAGTGACATTTGAAAAATGCTGTTTCAACCATTGGACGTGGTCTTTGGCACGGTTTTCTTGACTAGATTGTTGTAAAATAGGCATTTCCAAACAAAGTACGGGCTGGCCTGTTTTTGCACAAAGTGTGGAAGTAACAGCAGAGTCCACGCCTCCAGAAATCCCAACCACAAATCCTTTCAATTGGGAACTATCGAGGTAGGATTTGAGCCATTGGATAATGTGGTTTTCTACTTTTTTTGCAGATTTCATTTGTAAATCATTTATAGGAAGTAAATTTGTACAAAATTACTGTTTTTGTGGGCATGATTACAAATCTTAAGACGAGACTTACTCCTTTTTTTGCATTTCTTAATTCAACGGCTGGTTTTTTTGT
>CAXGYE010000187.1:0-3326 GCA_964013865.1 uncultured Flavobacteriaceae bacterium | reverse complement strand
TTGACTTTGACCAAAGCCTTTACGATAAAAAGTTACAGGTGTTTTTTCTTAAAAAAATACGCGATGAAATCAAGTTTAATTCCTTAGAAGAACTCAAAAGTCAACTTAAAAAAGATCAAGAAATTTGCAAAAGAACCCTAGCCGAATAAGGGTAGAAGTAAAATTACTTTATTTTTGCACAAAAGAATTTCCATGCTTGCATTGCAGTATATAAGAGCGCATAAAGATACCCTTCTCAAAGGTCTTGAGAAAAGAGGTTTTAAAACGCCAGAAGTAATTGATCAAATCATCCTACTAGACCAAGAGAGAAGAAGTAAGCAAACGGAGCTGGATGCGCATTTGGCAACTTCAAACCAAATGGCCAAAGAAGTTGGGACGTTATTTAAATCTGGAGAAATCCAAAAAGCCAATGAGCTGAAAGAAAAAAGTGCAGCATCTAAAGGGCATACTAAAAAGCTTCAAGAGGAACTCCAAGAGACCACCCAACGTTTATTCGAATTGAGAACTCTAGTACCCAACCAGCCACACGAAAGTGTCCCGGCGGGCAGCACGGAAGAAGACAACGAAGAAATTTTTAGAGCTGGAAGCATTCCAGAACTGGACGGAGAAGCACTACCCCACTGGGATCTGGCTAGTAAATACGACCTGATCGATTTTGAATTGGGAACAAAAATAACGGGTGCAGGCTTTCCTGTTTACAAAGGAAAAGGCGCTCGACTACAGCGGGGGTTGATCAACTATTTTTTAGATCGCAATACCGCTGCAGGCTATAAAGAAATTCAAGTGCCTCACCTTGTAAACGAAGCTTCTGGTTTTGGCACGGGACAACTTCCAGACAAAGAGGGCCAAATGTACCACGTCCAAAATGACAATTTGTATTTAATTCCGACAGCGGAAGTCCCTCTTACGAACCTCTACAGAAACAGCTTGCTCAATGACACAGACCTTCCCATTGCAATGACGGGATACACTCCTTGTTTCAGGAGAGAAGCCGGTAGCTACGGGGCTCACGTACGCGGCCTAAACCGTTTGCACCAATTTGACAAAGTAGAAATAGTACGTATCGAAGAGCCAAAGAACGCTATGGCTGCACTAGAGGGCATGGTCGCACACGTCAAATCTATTTTAAATGAATTGGAACTTCCCTATCGTATCCTCAGACTTTGCGGTGGAGATCTTGGATTTACAGCGGCTTTGACCTATGATTTTGAGGTATATTCTACTGCCCAAAAACGCTGGTTAGAAATCAGTTCGGTCTCTACGTTCGATAGCTTTCAGGCAGAACGTCTCCAGTTGCGCTACAGAGACAAAGAAGGAAAAAAGCAAAGTGTCCATACCTTGAACGGAAGCTCACTAGCACTCCCAAGAGTACTAGCGGGCCTTCTCGAAAATTGTCAAACTCCAGAGGGAATCAAGATTCCTAAAGCATTGGTTCCTTTTACGGGTTTTGATCGAATTCAATAAGATGGTAATTTACAATGTCACCACTCATGTAGAGCCTTCCATTGAAGATGCGTGGGTGGAGTGGATGCGAGAAATACACTTGCCAGAAATGTTAGCAACGAAAAAATTTAAGTCCGCGAAAATCTTTAAGGTAGTCAACGAACAAGACCAAGGAGGGACGAGCTATGCCGTTCAGTACCACTGCATCAGTCAAGAAATTTTAAAACAATACATCGAAAACGAAGCCCAACTCCTGAGAAAAGCGGGAGAAGAAAAATTTGGAAACCGCATTCTTTTCTTTCGAACCGAGCTTCAATTAATCGAAGAACAGTCATGAAACCCGTTCGCGCAAAAAAGAAATTGGGGCAACACTTTTTGACAGATTTAACTATTGCGCGACGCATTGCCGAAACACTCGACTTCCAAAAGTATTCAAACATCATTGAAATTGGTCCGGGGATGGGAGTACTGACTCAATTTTTAGTTTCAGAAACTCAATCTTTAAACCTAGTAGAAATCGATTCAGAATCAGTAGTTTATCTAAAAAATACCTACGATGAAAATCAGGTTAATCTGATTGAAGGTGACTTTTTAAAACTCGATTTTAAAAATACTTTTGGTGAAGAGCCCTTTGCAATCACCGGAAACTTTCCCTATAATATTTCCACCCAAATCGTCTTTAAAACCCTTGAAAACCGAGATCAAATTCCTTTTTTTAGCGGAATGTTCCAAAAAGAAGTAGCGGAACGAATTTGTGAACCCCCAGGCTCTAAAAAATATGGAATCCTCTCCGTCCTTACTCAATTGTTCTACAAGACCGAACTCCTTTTTCATGTCCCTCCGCAGGTGTTTAAACCTCCACCAAAAGTAGATTCTGCAGTGATCCGATTAGTTCGCAAAACCGATTTTCATTTGGATTGTGACGAAGTACTGCTGTTTCAACTGGTCAAGCTGAGCTTTCAACAACGCCGCAAAACCCTCAGAAATAGTTTAAAAACATTGAATATCCCCAAAATGTTGACAGAAGATAGTATCTTTGACCTACGTCCAGAGAAGCTCTCGGGAAAGGACTTCGTCCAACTTGCAAAACAGATTGGCCATGGCAACATTTCAAATTGATTCCGCATTTACAGTCGAGATCAAAAACCTTATTGCAAAGGAGGACACCACACGTTTAAAAAGAAAACTCAAGCCGGCCCACTACGCTGATCTCAGTGAAATCATAGAAACCCTTTCTATAGATGAAGCTACCTATCTGATAAAACTTTTGGGAAGTGATAAAACTGCGGACGCTTTGGCTGAAGTAGATCCTGATATTAGAGAAGGGATTTTAGATCAACTTTCAGCAAAAGAAATTGCAAAAGAGGTCTTGGAACTGGATACCGACGATGCCGCTGACATCATCTTAGAACTACCCGAAGAACGCCAAGAAAAAGTAATGTCTCAGATCGATGATGAAGAACATGTCAGCGATATTAGAGAGCTTTTAAACTACGATGAAAATACGGCGGGAGGGCTAATGGCCAAAGAGTTGGTCAAAGTAAATGAGGATTTGAGTGTCCTCAAATGCCTTAATGAAATGCGTTCTCAAGCTGGAAACGTAACCCGTGTCCACTCCATTTATGTGGTGGATGAAAAAAATAGACTCAAGGGACGTCTTTCTCTTAAAGATTTGATCACTGCCAATTCCCGAGCAAAAGTAAAAGATATTTATATCCCCAAGGTGGACTTCGTAACGGCAGATCAAGATAGTGAAGAAGTCGCTAAGATTATGTCGAAATACGATTTGGAAGCCATTCCCGTAGTCAATAGCAACAAAGAGCTTTTGGGCCGAATTACGATTGATGATATTGTAGATGTCATCAAAGAAGAAGCCGATAAAG
>CAXGYE010000186.1:0-3341 GCA_964013865.1 uncultured Flavobacteriaceae bacterium | reverse complement strand
TTGCTTTGGAGGAGGACAAATAGCACGCCTGTTCACTCCGAATAATGGGATGTTGATCTATGGGTATATCATCGCCGTATTTTGCTTGTGCTGATTTTAGATTTTCTCGGATCGTCATCTCATCTTCACAGTGTACAGCAATTACTAAATCCGTATTTCTGAAGATCTTCTTTAAAACTTTAGGATCGTCAACCAGCATATTCCCCGTAGAAGAACCTAAAAATAATTTTAGTGCCGGAACTCTTTTGGTATCGAGTGCTAAAATCTGATCCAAATTGTCATTGGTTCCTCCGAACATAAACCCATAGTTGGCATACGAAGTTTGGGCCGCTCTTTCGTTTTTTGCTTCCCATTGCTCCAAAGTTGTGGTTTGTGGGTTGGTATTTGGCATTTCTAGGAAGGAGGTAATTCCTCCCGCCAAAGCTGCTTTGGATTCAGTTTCAATTGTGGCTTTATGTGTGAGTCCAGGTTCTCTAAAATGAACTTGATCGTCGATCAGTCCTGGAAGGATATACTTTCCGCTGGCATCAAAAACTTCTGTGGTTTCAGAAACCGCTAAATCACTTCCAATTTTTGCAATGCGATTTCCCTCAATCAGAATATCTTTCTGCTCAATGGTTCCTTCATTGACAATTTTGGCGTTGCTAATTTTTAATACTCTCATGATTTTTTTAAAAAGCGGTTTTTGTTCAAACGCAAAGATAAAACCCCGAAAAGTGCCTCCCAAATAATACTTCCATTCATCTTGGAATTTCCACGTTCTCTATTGACAAAAATAATGGGATGCTCTTTGATGACGTACTTTTTTATCCACGCTTTGTATTTAAGTTCGATTTGAAAAGCATACCCTACAAATTTAATAGAATTCAGATCCATGTTTTCCAAAACCCTGCGCTTGTAACCAACGAAACCTGCTGTGGCATCGTTGACGGGCATTCCAGTAACCACTCGAACATAAACAGAGGCAAAATAAGAAAGAAGTACTCGGCTAAGAGGCCAATTGACCACATTTACCCCTTTGACATATCGGGAACCCACTACAAGATCGGCTTCCGTTTCGAGGAGTTCTTGCATGGGCTTCAATTCATTTGGGTCATGGGAAAAATCAGCATCCATTTCAAATATATAGTGGTACTGACGTCTCAATGCCCAAAAAAAACCATGTACATAGGCGGCACCCAAACCTTCCTTTTGGGCTCGGGTTTCCAGAAATAATTTTCCAGGGTAGTTCTGCATAAGCTTTTTTACCGCATCTCCGGTCCCATCAGGAGATTGATCATCTACTATGAGCACATCCGTATTAAGCGCAGATTGAAAAACAGCTTTGACAATGGCTTCTATATTTTCAATTTCATTGTAGGTCGGTATGATGACAAGTGTTGTTTCCATCGACTGGGTATAAATGTAGCAAATGTAAAAGCACATATTGTGACAGATGCAACAATAATTTTTTAAAATCAAGTAAATTTGGCTTATGGGAGAATGGATTTACAGGAATAGCATCGATCAAGACTGGATTAGTCTGATTTTTTTTCTCAACTTGCTGTGGGTTGTTGGGATGGCTAACCTAGACCCCACACGGATGAGGCGGTTACTCAAATTTTACGCCATTGACATTTACGTAAGCAAGCACAACAATGAAAAAAACCTAAATTTTCTGAGTCCTTTCAACTTGCTTAGTTTACTGGTACTACTCAACGCTGTTTGCCTTTTTTTTCTTTCACTTTCCAAATTTGATCTTACTGTAATTGAATTCGCATTTGAATACTATTACTTCTTTCTTACTTGTCTCGTTTTTGTAGGCTTACGTTATGCATTTATTTGGTTTACGATGAAACAAATGGGTTTATTAAGAACCCTAAAACCTTTGTTTTTTAAAAGCTTTTCTCATCATATTCAATTTGCTGTTTTTTTACTTCTTTTTTTGTTTTTAAGTTATTATACCTCGATCTCAAAACTTCTATTTCTAACAGGCTTTATTTTAATAGCTGGACTGTGGTTCATCTATCAATTCCGAATCTTATTTTCTCTTTTTCGCGCACGGCCTCAAGATGTTCTCTATATAATTCTATATCTTTGCAGCTTAAAATTAATCCCATGGTATTGGTTCTATATATTTACCATAGAACCGAGATTGTAATTTTGAATGAATATGAAAGTGAAAACAATTTTGGTCTCTCAACCAGAGCCTGCATCGGAGAAATCCCCTTACAAAAGATTACAAGACAAGCTCAAGTTAACGGTACATTTTAGGCCTTTTATTCATGTAGAAGGGGTTCTTGCCAAGGAAGTCCGACAACAAAAAATTGATTTCAATCACTTTGACAACGTCATTCTGACCAGCCGAAATGCTGTAGATCATTATTTTAGATTATGTAAAGAAATGCGCTTTACGGTTCCAGACAGTACAAAGTATTTTTGTTTGTCAGAAGCCGTAGCCTACTACCTTCAGAAATATGTAGTTTATCGAAAGAGAAAAGTTTATGTAGGGGAGGGAAAAATCAGTGATTTAGAAAGTGTTTTTAAAAAATTTGAAAAAGAAACCTTTCTATTTCCAACTTCAGATCTACTCAAACCGGATGTCCCCGATTTTCTCGATAAGCAAAAGCTTGACTGGAAACGTGCTATCTTATATAAAACTGTTGTCAGTGATTTATCAGACTTACGAGATGTGTACTATGATGTACTCGCCTTTTTTAGCCCATCTGGTATCGAATCATTATTTAAAAACTTTCCTGATTTTAAACAAAACAATACCCGGATCGCTGCTTATGGAAATTCAACCCTCAAAGCAGCAACAGATGCCGGACTCAAGGTTCAAATTAAAGCACCGACTCCAGACTCTCCCTCAATGACTATGGCCATTGAGCAATACGTAGCAAAGCAGAATAAAAGTTAAGTTTTTTTAATAAAACACCACACACTAAAACACCATCCCAGAATCAAAATTCCACCACCCGCTGGAGTGATAGGTCCCACCCAGCCTATTGAAAAAGGAAGAACCTCCTTAAAACTCAATAAAAATATACTACCTGAAAAAAGCACATTACCCAAAGTGATCAAAACAAAGAAAATTCTTTTTCTCTTTTTACTGCCAACATTAATAATCGAAAACAATAGCAAGGCTAAACCGTGATAGGTTAGATAACGAACTCCTACCTGAAAACTAGCAATCGCTTCGGAAGATAAAAGCGGCTCCAAATAATGACTTGCTATAGCTCCCAATAAAACGGAAATAAGCATGAACAAACTCCCAGTAAGTCTCATTTTATTTTTTAATTTCATCAACTCATACTTTAAATAAGGCTATAAATTTACTTTATTATTGTACTTTTAATTTA
>CAXGYE010000185.1:0-3364 GCA_964013865.1 uncultured Flavobacteriaceae bacterium | reverse complement strand
GACCACCGAGATCTACACTCTTTCCCTACACGACGCTCTTCCGATCTGGAACAGAATTGATACTCAATGTATTTCTCAGTTGTCGTTGCTCTAATTTTCCTTCCGAAACAATACCCTTTAGAGTAAGATTTTTGGAGGTTAGAGAGGCTCTGTCAATCTGCCAAGAAAATTGGGGATTTTGCTCTTCTGAAAAATCTCCTTGAGCCTTTACATTACCTCCAAAAACAAGCTCTAAATTTTGGGCGATCCAAGGGGAAAGGGATAAATCCTTAATTGTAGTATTGACCGTAAAGCCCATGCCAGGTTTACTTTGATCCAAAATGCCTTTTCCCAATCCCCCATTAATTTTAAACTTTCCCCAAGGGTTGTTAGCCTCTAAATCAAACTGGATAGAATCCGAATTGATGGAAGTCACTCCAGCCAATTTCAAATCGGACACCCGAGACAATTCTTCTTTAAGGGGTGTTGGAATAAAGGACAAAGAATTCAATATTTCTGTGTCTATTTGAAGTGCCTTCATTGCCAGTTTCAATTCGGTTACGCTGGGGTCGAAAACTCTATTTACCAACAAACTCCCGTCAAAACTTAAGTGAGGATGGGACAACACCAAAGGAGAAATCTCGAGCTCTTGAAGTTTCCCCTTTGCTTTGAAAGAAGCCTCCAAAGCAGGAATATTTTTTAAGTTGGAATCTTCTGGGAATAAAGTAGCAAAATCAAGGTGGCTGGACACCACATTCATTTGAAACACCCCTGTAGATTTAAAATTTCTTAAACTTCCTTCCGCACCAAGCAACTCTAAGCTTCCCACTAGTTTACTTTCCTTTGAAACCAATTGCCATTCAGTCAGTTGAAGCCGTCCCGGTTCATAGTGAATCAAAGCTGTGGTACGCAAGGGTTTTACCTGTGGAGTTTGCATCACGCCTTCTAGATTTTCAAGTTGAACTTTCAACTGGTTTTCTTCAAAAAGAAAATCGTTTGCATCTAGATCTAAGGAATCGAATCGCAGAGATTGTGCTTTTGTTTGATTCTCATCCTCATAAACAAAAGAGACGCGTTCCAAATCTAAATCATCAATTTTAAAGCGGGTATTTCTTTTTTTGCTACTGTCTTTTTTGAACTTTTCTAAAAGGATTTTTAGAGAATGGGTTTCTTCTCCTCGGTATTTTTTGAGTTTTATAAAAAACCCTTCCGCTTCCAGCTTGCTTAAGTCAAAATTATTTTGCTGAAGACCCTTAAAATCAAGTAAGGATGTTCTCAACGATTTGACAAATAGAAGGGTGTCCTTGTGATGGTCTTCTAAGTAAAAATTATAGAATTCTAATTTACCATTCCAGCGCAATCTCAGGTCCTCAAATAAAATTTGTTGCTGTGTGGTTTGGGTAAAATTTTTGGTGAGTTGTTGTACAATTCGGGTTTGCACATAAGAAGTAGAAAGTAAACCGAAAAGGAAGATTCCTAGAAGTAAAAAACCTCCTGTAAGGATCAATGCTATTTTATACTTCTTTTTGATATTGAATCGTTTATTTTTGTAACGTTTTTAAAAGCGCAATGTTGCACAAAACTAATCTTATACTCGCTATAGAATCCTCTTGCGATGATACTGCTGCTGCAGTACTCCGGGACCGAAAGGTACTTTCCAATTGCATTGCCAATCAAGATTTGATTCACAAGGCTTATGGGGGTATTGTTCCTGAACTCGCATCGCGTGCACATCAATCTAAAATAATCCCTGTTGTGACACAGGCATTAACAGAAGCAAATATCGATAAAAAAGAGCTAACCGCCATCGCCTATACGCAGGGTCCTGGTCTGTTGGGTTCGCTTTTAGTAGCGAGTGCATTTGCGAAGTCTCTGGCCCTCTCTTTAGACCTTCCCTTGATCCCCATTCATCATATGCAAGCCCATTTACTTGTTCACTTTATCGAAGAAAAAAATCAAAAATCACCTCAATTTCCTTTTCTCGGGGTAACCGTATCGGGAGGACATACGCAATTGCTTTGGGTAAAAGAACATTTTGATATGGAACTCTTAGGAACTACTTTGGACGATGCGATCGGAGAGGCTTTTGATAAATGTGGAAAGCGCATGGGACTTTCCTATCCTGCAGGGCCAGAAATAGATCGCCTTGCGCAGAAAGGAAATCCTCACCGCTTTGAATTTCCAATTCCGAATGTAAAAGGATATGACTTGAGTTACAGTGGAGTTAAAACTGCGTTTACCAATTTCATTCACAAACAAGAGCAAAAAGAACCCGACTTTATAAAAGTACATCTCAACGATTTGTGTGCAAGTTTACAATACACTTTAGTTCAAATCATTTTAATCAAGATTGAAAAAGCAGCTCTAAATTATAATCTCAAACAAATTGTAATCGGTGGGGGTGTTGCCGCCAACTCTGAACTTAGAAAACAGTTGGACCTCAAAGCGAAAAAGAAGGACTGGGAAGTTTTCCATCCTCCCCTATCCTATACTACAGATAATGCCGCTATGATCGGTATTGCTGCGTATCACAAGTTACAAGAAAAACAATCGGGTAATTTGTCGAACAGCGCTCAAGCCCGTTTAAAAATGTAACTATGCTTTTATTCTACGATACGCAAATTACATCAGCAACTCAAGAGTTTACCTTTGACCGAGCCGAGAGTAAACACCTAACAAAAGTGTTGCGAAAAGAAGTGGGAACCGAAATCACCCTTACAGATGGAAAAGGACTTCAATGGACTGGAAAACTTAGCCTCGTTTCCCCACAAAAGGTCTGTGCAGAAAAAATTGAGGCGAAACAACACATTCCACCAAAAAAACGTATCCACCTGGTCATCGCGCCAACCAAAAGCAATGATCGAATGGAATGGATGGTAGAAAAATTGACAGAGCTGGGTATTTCCACCATTACTCCACTCCTATGTCATCATTCTGAACGAAAAGTCGTTAAGGTCGAACGGTTTAAAAAAATTGCGATAGCAGCACTAAAACAGTCCCAACAATTTTTTCTTCCCGAAATTCTTCCGTTGACCTCATTTCAAGAACAACTGGAAGCGCTTCGGTGTCCAGCACTTATTGCACATTGCGCCCCTACTCCCAAAAAAACAGTATCCGAATACGCACTTGATTCAAATGAAATCAGTCTTTGGATTGGTCCTGAAGGAGATTTTAGCAGTGAGGAAATTCAAGCTGCAACAAAAGCTGGGCTGACCCCTGTAAGTTTAGGTACACAACGTTTTCGAACAGAAACAGCAGGACTTTTGGGGTGTCACAGTCTTTATTTAAAGCTATAAGAACCTTAAAGTTTAGCCTCTTTGATTAATTTGTTGTACTCCTTTTAGATTTCGCTAATCTAAGGAGTCGGAGTCCCCTAATTAATCCA